>JAIKZT010000223.1 GCA_024682015.1 Clostridia bacterium | reverse complement strand
TGACCCTTCAGAACGCAGACCGCACCATCGCGGCCATCTCCACCGCCTACGGCGAAAGCGGCATCGGCATCGTCCGCATGAGCGGGCCGAAGGCAAAGGCCATCGCGCAGAGGATATTCGTGCCTTACCGCACATCGGGATCCCCTCAGGATCCAGGCAAGACCTCTTCAGAGGGATTTGCTTTCAGGGACAGATACATGCACTACGGACACATCGCGGATCCGCTCTCGGGAGAAACGATCGACGAGGTCCTGTGCGTGTTTATGCGCGCGCCGCACACCTACACCGGCGAAGACCTGGTGGAGATCCAGTGCCACGGCAGCATGGCGTCCCTGCGGCGCATCCTGTCCCTCTGCCTGGACAGCGGCGCGGAAATGGCCGAGCGGGGCGAATTTACGAAGCTCGCGTTCCTGAACGGGCGCATCGATCTCGCGCAGGCGGAGGCCGTCATCGACGTCATCCGCGCGCGGACGGGCAGGGGACTGCAGACGGCGGTGAACCAGCTGGAAGGAAAGCTTTCGGAGAAGGTGAAGACTCTTCGAAAAGGCCTGCTGGACCTGCTCGTTCTGCTCACCGTCAACATGGACTACCCGGACGAGGACGTGGAAGAGGCGACGTACGAAAAGATCGCCGTTTTTCTGAAGGAGGCGGAGCAGGGGATAGAGGCGCTGCTGGCCGGCGCGGACGAAGGCAAGATCCTGCGCGAAGGCCTCAGCGTCGCGATCATCGGCAAACCCAACGTGGGCAAATCGTCTCTGATGAACCTCTTCCTGGGCGAACACCGCAGCATCGTCACGGACATCCCGGGCACGACGCGGGATACGATCGAGGAACAGATTTCTCTTCGCGGCATCCCCATCCGGCTGACGGACACGGCGGGCATACGCGAATCGAAGGACGTCGTGGAAGCGCTTGGCATCGACCGCAGCAAAGAGGCGTTCAACAAGGCGGACCTTGTGCTGCTGCTCTTGGACAGCAGCAGGCCGCTGTCGGAAGAGGACATTTTACTGATGGAAGCTGCGGCAGAGCGTCCCTGCATCGCCGTTCTCAACAAGACGGATCTGCCCGCCTGCCTTTCGCAGGAAGACGTACGAAAACACCTGAAAACCGCGCAGATCGTGCATGCATCGTTATTAAACGATGAAGGAATGGAGGCTCTGAAGGACGCCATGGAGGCCCTGATCTCGGGCGGAAAAGTTCGCCGGGAGGAGGACGTCCTCGTCTCGAACACGCGCCACATCCAGCTTTTGAAGAACGCGCTTTCCGAGGTGAGGGAAGCCCTTCGCATGACCCGTCAGAACGAAGCCATGGACTTCATCGAGGTCAACGCCAATGCCGCCTTCCAGTACCTCGGCGAGATCACTGGCGATACCGCTTCCGGCGAGATCATCGACGAAGTCTTCGAGCGGTTCTGTCTGGGAAAATAGTCATTAAAATTGAGAACCGATCCGGTAAAGGAGGATACCATGGAAAAACCGAAACGCAGCCTGGTGATACTGTACGGCATCTGCGCCGCGATCTGGACGCTGAGGGCCGTTCTGTCCGTAATAGGAAGGGAATACGAGAGATCTATGATTTTCTTCGTACTCAATATGATCTGCTCCGTTATCTGGGTAGTTCTGTTCATCTATGTGCTGAGAAAGTATAACGCCAAATAAAAACAGAGCAGGGGACGCGTCCTCTGCTCTGATCGTTTAAAGTTTAAGGGTCTATTTCACCGGCTCGATGATCACGCGGCGATAGGGTTCCTCGCCCTCGCTGCGCGTGGTCACTTCTTTGCGGACCTGCAGCGCCGTGTGGATCACCTTGCGCTCGTAGGGGTTCATCGGCTCCAGGCGCACGCTGCGGCCGGAGCGGGTCGCCTTGTCAGCCAGGCGGTTCGCCAGCTTTTCCAGCGTCTTTTCGCGCTTCTGGCGATAGCCTTCCGCATCGATCACGACGCGGGTGTAGTTGTTCTTATCCTTGTTGACCACCAGCGAAGTCAGGTACTGGATCGCGTCCAGCGTGGATCCTCTCTTGCCGATGATGCTGCCGGAATCTTCGCCGTCGATGTCGACGTAGATGCTGTCGGCGTTGCAGGATACCTTGACGGTGACCTTCAGGCCCATTTCCTTCACGACGTCTTCGATGAAGGTCTTGGCCGGGTGTTCTGCCTGTTCTACCAGGTCTTCGGGGCGGTCACCCAGCACCTTGACCTCTTCGAACAGGTATTCGCCGTCGTCAAAATCCCTTTCGACGCGTTCCGCCTTTTTCTTCGCGGAGCGGCGGTTCTTATTTTTCTTCGATCTGGAAGATTTCTTCGGATCGTCTTTCGGTGCTTCTTCCACACCGCACTTTTCTATGACGACGATCTCCTTTCCTTCTTCCTTCTTTTCTTCCTTTCTGTTCTGCTTTTCCTGTCTGGGCGATTTTTCGGGACGTTCCTGTCTCTCTGTCTTTTCTTGCTTTTCCTGCCTTTCCGGTTTTGCAGGCTTCTCCGGCTTTTCAGGCTTGGGCGGTTCGATCTCTTCCACCCTTACCTTAGCAAGTTTAGAACCGATTCCGAAAAATCCCCTCGAAGGCTGCTCCAGAATGCTAACCGTAACCTGGTCTCTCGTGAGCTTCAGGTCGGCCAGGGCGAGTTCGACAGCGCTGTCGATGGAATCGCCCCACTTTTCCGAATATCTCATGTACTTATGCCTCCAAGGTATGTACCTGGTTTTGATGTTCAGCTTTTTCTTTTAGCTTCTTCTCTCGCCTTTCTTCTCTTTTCCTTTTCTTCCTCGATGATCTCATCTCTGATTTTCTCCTTTTCCCTAAGTCTGTTCAGGAACATGGTCTGGAAGATCATGAAGATGTTTCCCACGGCCCAATAAAGAGCAAGGCCTGCAGGGAACGATCTTCCGATGAGGAAGATGAAGATGGGGAAGAAGTACTTCGTGACCGCGTTCATGGCGCCATTCGCCGTGCCCGCGCTGCCGGTAGCTCCGGACACGCCAGCGGCTCCCGTGAAATACGTAGAAAGACCCGCAATAAACGGCAGGATCCAGCTGTCCGGCTGGCACAGGTCCTTAACCCAAAGGAAGGACTCGTGGATCGCGGCGATCATCTGCGTGCTCGTCATGAACGAAAGCGGGGTTCTGAGTAACGCAAACAGGCCCATGATGATGGGCATCTGAATGAGGAGAGGAAGACATCCGCTGGAGGGGCTGACCCCCTCCCTCTGATAGAGTTCCATGGTCTTCTGGCCAAGCATTTCCCGATCCGCAGCGTAGCGCTCCTGAATCTCCTTCAGCTGAGGCTGCAATTCGCTGATCTTCGAAGTATACCGGATCTGTTTTGCGTGGAGCGGCAGAAGAATGAGCCTTACGATGAGCGTAAGGATGATGATGGAAAGGCCGTAGTTATTGACCACTCCATAGATCCATGCCAATAAGGAACCTATCGGTTTTGCGAACAATCCGATGATAAAGTTCATTGTTCCTCCAATTGTGTGCCTGGCATCGCTTTACGGTACGGGATCGTAGCCCCCGGGATGGCCCGGATGACACCGCAGTATCCTCTTAATTCCAAGGATACCTCCTTTCACAGCTCCGTATTTCTGGATCGCTTCCATGCAGTATTCCGAGCACGTGGGAATATAGCGGCACTTTCCCTGTCCCATGAGAGGGGAGAGCGTGACCCTATATACCTTTATCAAAAAAATCAAAATATGCTTCATCTTTTTTTACCGCATGAGGTCTGTTTTCGAAAAGACCGAGCGCAGAGACTTCTCCACGCTGTCCTCTTTTACCTCCAGTATGCTGTGTCTGGCGATGAGCAGGAAATCGTATCCTATGGGCAATGCCTCTTCCGTATGACGGAAGGCTTCTTTCATCAGCCGTCTGGCTCGGTTGCGACAGACGCTGTTGCCGACCTTTTTACTCGCTAAAAAGGCCTTTCGATTGTAAGGAAGACCGTTTTTTCTGTAGAGAAGCACGAGATACCGGCTGCCCGAGGACTTGCCGTTCTTATAGAGTCTCGTAAAATCCTCTTGTTTTCTCAGCACATCGGGCTGCTTCATCCGTCTTCTCCTTCAGCAAAAAGACTGTCCGGTCTTTAAGCGGAAAGCTTCTTTCTTCCTCTTAATCTTCTTCTCTTCAGAACGTTGCGTCCGTTCTTCGTAGCCATTCTCTTGCGGAAACCGTGTTCCTTGGCTCTCTGGCCCTTCTTGGGCTGGTAGGTCATCTTACCCTTTGCCATTGATCTTTTCCTCCTTTCTCAAGTATTTATGCAAACACGCCTAAATATTATACTGCACTCAGGCGTATTATGTCAACAATTTTGCGATACCGTTTTCTATGTGAAATTCATAGCCTTCCGGCAGCCTGTTTTTGACGTCCTCGTCTATCTCCGTAGCGGTCAGAAACACCTGCACGTCCTTCATCGCCTCGATCAGATAGCGCTGGCGCCCCTGATCCAGTTCGGACATCACGTCGTCCAAAAGCAGCACCGCGCTGCAGCCCGTCTCCTGGCGGATCAGGCCGATCTCCGCGAGCTTCATGGACAGGGCGGCCGTCCGCTGCTGACCCTGCGAACCGTACGTGCGGATGTCCGTATCGTTCACCTCGATCTTCAGATCGTCCTTGTGGGGACCTGTCCCGGTGAACCCGCGATACACGTCGCTTTCAAAATTTCTTTCGAGCGCCTCGCGGAATTCATCCTTCGTTTCAATCTTTGTCTCGTAACTGATGCGCAAGAACTCTTTCCCCTGGGAGATATCCCAGTGGATCTTGCTGGAGATGTCCTGAAGCCTTTTCGTGAATTCCTTTCGCTCGTTCACGATGCGGATGCCGTAATCCGCAAGAGACGCGTCGAATACGCTGAAAAGGTTTTTATCCGGATTGTTTTCCCGCAGCAGCACGTTGCGCTGCCGAAGCACTTTCTTGTAATTGCCCAGATCGCTGTAGTAGACGGGCTTGATCTGGCACAGCTCCCGGTCAAGAAACCTTCTCCTGTGATCCGGGCCTTCCTTGATGATCTTCAGGTCTTCCGGCGAAAAGACCACGATGTACACGTTTTCGAGCAGATCCACGGTCCGGTCGAGCTTTACGCCGTTGACCCGTATGATCTTGCCTTCCTTCTGATAGCAGACTTCGATGCCTGTTTCTCCGCGTTCACCGTCCACGACGCAGGCCGCTTTCGCGAAATCCTTGCCGAACGCGATCATGTCCGCGTCCCGGTTCGTGCGAAAAGACTTGCCAAGCCCCATGATGAACAGGCTTTCCAGCAGATTTGTCTTTCCCTGGGCATTCTGACCCAGGATCAGATTGAGATTCCTGTGAAAGTCCAGCTTCTGATCCGGATAATTTCTGAAGTTTTCGAGACTGATCGTCTTAAAATACATCTATCTATACATAGATAAATCGCTAATTTGCGGAGATCCTGACGGGCAGCACGAGATAGACGTAACTGTCGCCTTCGACAGGCTTCATCAGGCAAGGGCTGACCGGCGTGTTCATCTCCATCACGATCTCGTCGTCTCCCACCGCCTTCAGCACGTCCGATACGTACTTGGAGTTGAAGCCGATCGTTAGGCCGTCGCCTTCCACCTCCGCGCTGATGGATTCCTTCGAATTGCCTTCCTCGCTTCTGGACGTGATCTCGATGCCGCCCGGCGCGACAGCCATGCGGATGAGGTTGTTCTTTCCCTCTTTTGCGAGCAGGGAAGCGCGCTCGATGCCGGAAATCATCTCTTCTCTTCCCACGACGCAGCGCGTCTTGCAGGAAGTCGGCAGAATGTCGCGGTACTTGATGAATTCGCCTTCGAGCAGGCGGGCGACGATGCGCGTATCCTTCGTGATGATCTCGGCTTTTTTGTCGTCGAGCACGAGAGAAACGGTCTCTTCTTCAGAGTTTTCCATCAATATCTTCTGGATCTCCGCGAGGATCCTGGCCGGAATGACCACGCTCTTCTCCTCCTGAGTATCGACGGGACTGCTTGCTACGGCGAGTCTGAAGCCGTCCAGAGCGGCCATTTCCAGAAGACCATCCTTAAACTGCAGCAGGCAACCCACCAGAATGCCTTTCTTCTCGTCGATGGAAGCGGCGAACGTCGTCTTGCGGATGAGATCCTTCAAGACATCCTTCTTGATCTCAATCTTGCTGAGGCGGTTCACCATACCGATGGAGGGGAATTCGTCCGCAGGCATCGAGACGATGGAAAACTGTGACCCTAAGCAGCTGATCTCCATCTTGCCGTTTTCCTCGCTGATCTGAATGATCGCGTTCGGCAGGCGCCGGATGATCTCGGAGAACAGCTTGGCGGAAACGACGACGCTTCCTTCCTCATATGACTGGACTTCCATCTTCGTTTCGATGGCAAGGTCCAGATCCGAAGCGGTGAGGGTCAGCTCTCCGTTCTTTACCGAGAGGAGAAAACCCTTCAGGATGGGAATGGTCGTGCGGATGGAAACGGCCTTGGATACGGTATTGAGGGCTCTTGCGAGAGCTCCCTGAGTACATGTGAACTTCATGGCAGCGGCTCCTTATATGTATATAGTTTTGATAGCGGTAATAGCGGTAGAGGCTGTGGAAAAGGAGATATCCCGCTTCTCCGTTCTTTTTAAAGGGTTTATCGTAAGGAAAACCTGTGGAAACCCCTGTGGATGAAATGTGGAATGTGTGGAAAACCGGATTCAGCTCTCCACCATTTCAAAGATGTGATCCACCGTCTGGCGAAGATCCTCGCTCGTTTCGATCTCCTTCAACATCTTTTCATAGCTGTGCCGTATGGTCGTATGGTCGCGGTTGCCGAACAGCTTGCCCATCTGCGGCAGCGAGTAATTCGTATGCTCGCGGATGAGATAGATCGCGATCTGGCGGGGGTAGGCGATGTTCTTGGAACGCTTTTCCCCCTCCATGTCGGAGATCTTTACGCCGAAATACTTCGAAACGGCCCGTTTGATGGCGTCCGGCGTAATCTCCTTTGACTTGATGTTGAAGACTTCCGTCAGCACGCTCTTCGCGAGATCCTTGTTCATCTGTTTGCCCTGCAGCTCTGCCATGGCGTGCACGCGGGTGAAGGCGCCTTCGAGTTCCCGGATGCTGCCTTTGACGTTCTCCGCGATGACGCTCAGGAGCTCCTGCACGTCGTCCGTGATCTCGATGCCGTTCAGCGTCGCCAGGTTCAGCAGAATGGCCAAGCGCGTTTCGTATTCCGGCTCCTGGATGTCAACGGGAAGGCCCCAGCTGAAGCGCGTCGTAAGCCGCTCGGGAATGCCCACGAGGTCTTTGGGAGGCTTGTCCGACGTGAAGATGATCTGTTTGTGGGCATTGTAGAGAGCGTCGAACGTATTGAACAGTTCCTCCTGCGTCTCTTTTCTGCCGGACATGAACTGCACGTCGTCAAACAGCAGAAGGTCCACCTTTCTGTACTTGTTGCGGAACTTCTCCATGTCCTTGTCGATGCGGACCGCCGATACATACTCGTTCGTAAAGGCTTCGGAGGACACGTACATGACGCGCTTTTTAGGGAAGTGCTGGATCACATACTGGCCTACCGCGTGCATCAGGTGCGTCTTGCCGAGCCCCGGGCCGCTGTAGATGAACAGGGGATTGTATTCCTTGGAATAGCCTTTGGCCGACGCGATCGCCAGGCAGGCAGCGAGCGCGAGCTGATTGTTGGGACCTTTCACAAAGGTATCGAACGTGTAACGGGGGTTGAAACCGATGTTCTGCTCTTCCGGGATGGGATTGGGTTTTTTGACGTCGTCTTCCTCTTCCTCGTCGGGAAGGTCGTCCGCAACTTCGATCCTGTAAGTCTTGCCGAGCACGGCAACGCAGGCTTCTTCGAAGAAGGCCTTGTGATTGTTGATCATGTTCTGATAGAAGCTGCTGTTGGACCCGGCCGTCTTCAGATAGATCGTATCCTTGCGCTCGCTCAGCCTGATGGGCGTGAGGGGGCGGAAGAACGTATCGACCTTCAGGCGGTCGACCTTCTTCTCCACGATCTCCAGCATCTTCTCCCAGTTTTCCTTGAGTTCCGTTTTCGTCATATGTCCGTAAAAGCCCTTTTTTGGGACGTCTCTTTCTATATAATTATAGCACATTAAAACCTTCGGCGGGCGGAGCGGTCCTTTTCGGGTGACCCTCCCATCAAGCCGCCGAACGCTATATCTATGGGCTTTCCGTATTATATCACAAAGTAGTTTTCCACAGGAATATCCCGTTTGAAAGGCTGAAAGGCTCAAGTTATGCACAGGTTTTGCACATGTTGTGGAAAACTTTTTGCACACTTTCCAAAACCACAACATTTAGTGAGAAAAAATTTTTAAAAATTATTTTTTGATTTTGAAACACGATTTGAACATTTGTTTCTGTTAATACTTAGCAAAATTAAGTGATGAGGCGATTTTTGGCCTTCTCGTTGAAATACGCGAAAAATGGTGATATACTGACAAAGTTGAAAATAATTCTGAAAAACATCAAAATAGGGGGTAAAAATATTCATGGCTTTAGATGAGTCAAAAAAACCGGGTCCCGAGCAAGGAGGAGAGGAATATAACGCCTCACAGATCCAGGTTCTGGAAGGTCTGGATCCCGTACGCAAGCGTCCCGGCATGTACATCGGCAGCACCGGCCCCAGGGGCCTTCACCACTGCGTCTACGAGATCGTGGACAACTCCGTGGACGAAGCGCTGGCCGGCTTTTGCACGAACATCCAGGTAACGATACACGAGGACAACTCCGTGGAAGTGCTCGACAACGGCAGAGGCATGCCGGTGGATGAGCATCCCAAGATGCATAAACCCGCCATGGAGGTCATCATGACGGTCCTGCACGCCGGCGGCAAGTTCGGCGGAGGAGGATACAAGGTCTCCGGCGGTCTGCACGGCGTGGGCGCTTCCGTCGTCAACGTGCTGTCCGACTTCATGCAGGTCGAAAGCATGCGCGGCGGCAAGATCTACCGCCAGACCTATTCCAAAGGCAAGAAGACGAGCGAAGTCGAAGTGGTCGGAGACTGCGGGCGCCAGACCGGCTGCCGGGTCATCTTCCACCCCGACAAGGAGATCTTCGACGAGATCGAGTTCAGCTACTCGACGCTGGAAACGCACCTGCGGGAGACGGCTTTCCTGAACAAGGGCATCAAGATCTCCCTTACGGATGAGCGCGGCGACAAGAAAAAGAAGGGCGTCTACCACTACGAGGGCGGTATCAAGGAGTATGTCAAGTTCCAGAACGCCAACAAGCAGCCCATCCATCCCGACATCATCTACTACGAATACAAGAAGAAGGACCAGGAAGTCGAAGTCGCGATGCAGTACACCGACTCCTACACCGAGGTCATCCTTTCCTATGCCAACAACATCAACACCGTCGAAGGCGGCACGCATCTCGTCGGTTTCAAGACGGCTCTTACGCGCGCGGTCAACAACTACGCGCTGAAGGCGAAGCTGCTCAAGGAAAACGATGAGCCGCTGTCGGGCGAGGACATCCGCGAAGGCCTTACGGCCATCATCTCCGTCAAGCTCACCGAGCCGCAGTTCGAGGGTCAGACGAAGACGAAGCTCGGCAACATGGACATGCGCAGCTTCGTGGACCAGGTCACGACGGAGAACGTGTTCGCGTTCCTCGAGGAAAATCCGGCGCAGGCACGCGTCATCATCGAAAAGTGCATCAAGGCGTACCGGGCGCGCGAAGCGGCGCGCAAGGCGCGTGACCTCACGAGAAGAAAGACGGCGCTCGACAGCACGAGCCTGCCGGGCAAGCTCGCGGACTGCTCCGAAAAGGACCCGGCGCTGTCCGAGATCTTCATCGTCGAGGGTGACTCCGCCGGCGGCTCCGCCAAGGAAGGCCGCGACCGCAAGCGCCAGGCTATTCTGCCTCTTCGCGGCAAGATTCTGAACGTCGAGAAGGCCAGCGCGGACCGCATGCTGCGTTCGGACACCATCAAGGATATGATCACGGCGTTCGGCTGCGGCATCGGATCCGAATTCAACATCGAAAAGCTGCGCTACCACAAGATCATTATCATGACGGATGCCGACGTGGACGGCGCGCACATCCGCACGCTGCTGCTGACGCTGTTCTTCCGTCACATGCCCAAGCTCATCGAGGAGGGCTATGTCTATGCGGCGCAGCCGCCCTTGTTTAGGGTCAAAGTGGGCAAGGGAGAGAAGGTCGGCAAGGACCTGTGGTACACGTATTCGGACAAGGAGCAGGAGAAACTGCTCGCCGACCTGGCCGCGCAGGGCAAGACGAAGCCGGAGATCCAGCGCTACAAAGGCCTTGGCGAAATGGACGCCGAACAGCTCTGGGAGACGACCATGGACTACAACAACCGCACGCTCGTCCAGATCACGGTGGACGACATGGCGGCCGCGGATCAGATCTTCACCACGCTGATGGGAGACAAGGTCCCGCCCAGAAAGAAATTCATCGAAGAAAACGCGCACTACGCGACGCTGGACGTTTAAGGGAAGGAGGGACAAACGATGGCAGATCTGCTGGAAGACAGAAAAATCGTACAGCACGAAATATACGAAGAGATGAAGACCTCCTTCATCGACTACTCCATGAGCGTTATCGTCGCCCGCGCCCTTCCGGACGTTCGCGACGGCTTAAAGCCCGTCCATCGCCGCATCCTGTACGGCCTGGACGTGCTGGGGATCACCCCGGACAAGCCGCATAAGAAGAGCGCCCGTATCGTGGGCGAAGTCATGGGTAAATATCACCCCCATGGCGATGCCTCCATCTACGACGCCATGGTGCGCCTGGCGCAGCCGTGGAACATGCGCTATCCGCTGGTCGACCCCCACGGCAACTTCGGTTCCATGGACGGCGACGGCGCGGCGGCTTCCCGTTACACCGAAGCCCGCATGGCGCCCTTCGCCCTGGAGATGCTCCGGGACATCGACGAGGATACCGTCGATTACGTGCCGAATTACGACGGCGAGGAAAAGGAACCGGTCGTATTGCCGTCCCGCTTCCCGAACCTGCTCGTGAACGGCGCCAACGGCATCGCGGTCGGCATGGCGACGTCCATTCCGCCCCACAACCTGCGCGAGGTCATCGACGGCACGATCAAGCTGATCGATAACCCGAACGCCACGGTGGACGAGGTCGCCAAATGCATCAAGGGACCTGACTTTCCCACCGGCGCGACCATCGTCGGCAAGACCTCCATCAAGGAGGCCTACCGCACGGGCCAGGGCAAGGTGAGGGTGCGCGCGAAGTACGTCATCGAAGAAGGCTCCCGCGGCACGATGTCCATCATCTTCACGGAGATCCCCTACGGGGTCAACAAGGCCTCGATGATCGCCCACATCGCCGACCTCGTGCGCGACAAGAAGCTCGAGGGCATCAAGGACATCCGCGATGAGTCCTCCAAGGGCAAGGTGCGCGTGGTCATCGACCTGAAGAAGGACGCCAACCCGAAGGTGACCCTCAACAGGCTGTACAAGCACACGGAACTGGAGACGAACATCTCCATCATCATGATCGCGATCGTGAACGGCCGGCCGCAGCTGCTCAACCTGAAGGACATCCTGGTGGAGTACATCGCCCACCAGAAGGAAGTCCTCACGAGGCGCACGAAGTACAGGCTCGGCAAGGCGGAAGCGAGGGCGCACATCGTACAGGGCCTTCTCATCGCCATCGACAACATCGACGAGGTCATCAAGACCATCCGGGAGAGCTACGACGACGCCAAGGAGCGCCTGATGGAGCGGTTCAACCTGTCGGCCATTCAGGCCCAGGCCATCCTGGACATGCAGCTGAAGCGCCTGCAGGGACTCGAAAAGGAGAAGCTCGAGGCCGAATACCAGGAGCTGCTCAATAAGATCGCCTACTACAAGAGCCTGCTGGCGGACGAACACCTGCTGATGGGCGTGGTCAAGGATGAACTTACCGAGATCCGCAACAAGTGGGGCGATCCCCGCCGCACGGAGATCGTCGCTGACGAAGAGGAAGTGGACGAATCCGAGCTCATCGAAGAGGAGAACGTCGTGGTCACGGTGTCGCACCTGGGCTACATCAAGCGCGTGTCCGAGGACACCTACCGCACGCAGAAGCGCGGCGGCAAGGGCGTTACGGGGCTTACGACGCGCGAGAACGACTTCGTGAAGCACCTCGTTACCACGTCGACCCACGACCATCTCATGTTCTTCACGAACATGGGCAAGGTATATAACATCAAGGCGTACGAGATCCCCGAGGCCAACCGCACGGCCAAGGGCACGCCGGCCGTCAACTTCCTGAACCTGCTGCAGCGCGAGCGCATCCAGGCGGTCATCAACGTGAAGGAATTTTCGCCGGACCGCTACCTCATGGTCTGCACGCGGCAGGGCAACATCAAGAAGATGCAGCTGTCCGAGTTCGATACGAACCGCAAGGCAGGGCTGATCGCGATCAAACTCCACGACGGAGACGACCTGATCGCCATCAAGGAGACGACGGGCGAGGCGAACGTCATCATCATCACGAAGAAGGGCAAGTGCATCTCGTTCCGCGAGGAAGAGGTGCGCGCCATGGGACGCACGGCCAGCGGCGTTCGGGCGATCACGCTCGAAAAGGACGACGAGGTGGTGTCCATGGAGCTGGCGAGCAAGGGCGAAGAGCTGCTCGTGGTCACCGAAAAGGGCTATGGCAAGCGCACGCCGGTCAAGGAGTACAAGCTCCAGTCCCGCGGCGGCAAGGGCCTGCTCACCTACGACAAGACGCGCTTCGACAAGACCGGCTACCTGGTCGGCGCCATGACGGTGCTCGACGACGACGAGATCTTCCTCATCAACTCCGACGGCATCATCATCCGCATCGGGGCGGGCGACGTGTCCAAGCTCGGCCGCACCACGCAGGGCGTTCGCATCATGAAGGTGGACGAGGAGAGCGAGATCGTCGCGATGGCCAAGTCCATCCGCGAGGAGGACGAGCCGGATCCCGAGACGCCGGATCCGAAGAAGGGCGGCAAGGGCGAAAAGGAAAGCAAAGCCGAAAAGCCCGAAAAGGCGGAAAAGGCCGCGAAACCGAAGAAGGCCGCGAAGGCCGCCAAGGCGCCTCGCAAAGAGGCGGAAGACGCTCAGCCCGAAGAGGAGCCCTTTACGGAGCAGCCTGAAGACGATGACGACGGCTGGGAGCAGATCAGCATGGATATGGGAGGCAAGTAGAACATGAAACGCGTATTTTCCGGGGTTCAGCCC
>JAIKZT010000208.1 GCA_024682015.1 Clostridia bacterium | reverse complement strand
AGCTTGTCGTACCACTTCTCGAAGAAGGGCTCGAGCATGGCCGTCGCTTTCATGTCGAGATTGAAGATATAGATCGTAAAGGTGACCACAAAGAAGCCCAGTGCCAGCAGGACGATCCGGGAAAGGATCTTCAGCAGCAGTTTCGCAAATTTCGACATTTCCGTATCCCCCTTCTTAATATGCCTCGTTGTCCGGGATGATCTCAAGGTCCGGATCCAGCGGCTCCTCACGCATGACCGTGCGCATGTAGGAGTTGACCTGATCGCGTATGGCCTGACGGGTGAACACACGCGGATCGCACAGGTCGTGGGAGACCCACATGATATGGATCCCGCGCTCCCTCGCCTGCTCCTCGAACATGCCGTGCATGCCGGTGAGCGCCTTGCAGGACATGTGCTCCCACATCATGACGATGTCGGCGTTCATCTTCTCGCACAGATCCCAGAGGTCGTCCAGCAGGACCTTGTAGCCGCCGTGGGTGTGGTTGCGCATGATCATCTCCATGTTCAGCATGGCCATGTCACGGTACGCCTGCTCCCGGTTTTCGGGCGTGTCCACATCGGCGATCATGTCCGTATTGATGACGGAGAGCATGTCGGTGAGGGGAACAACGCCCCAGCACTGGACCATCCAGTAAAGCATGTCGATGACATACTGCGGCTGAACACCCCAGACGATGCAGCGGTGGCGGTATTCCTTCGCGTACATCCTCTTGGCCTTGCAGCCCTGTTCGGCCAGCTCGAGAAGCTTGTGGTCGATCTTCACAAAGTCCGCGTTGCGGCCGGAGTTGCCCATGTAGTTGGTGTCGTTATAGAGGCTGAAGGCGGCGCCGAAGAACTGCGGGTACGGCGTGGAGTTGATCTCCATCTGCGCGATGCGGCAGCGGGTCGCGTCGTTGACGCGCCTGGCGGCCTTGAAATAAATATCCCAGTCCCATTTCACGCCGGTGTGCTCTTCCACGAAGGCGATGGCCCGCTTGATCTCCTCGGCGGCATAGTCGAGCACGTCGGGTTCCTTATGGCGCAGCGGCGTAGCCAGCTGGAAGGTGGGGATGCCGTATTCCCGCTCGAGACGCTTGGCAATGATGCCGTTGCCCATGAGCGAACCGTCGCAGGTGGTGTTGTTCTGCACGGCGCAGCTTCCGAGCACGCAGAAGTCGTCCTCGATGGAGATGCCGGCCTCCGCCTCGGGCATCGGGCAGACGTCTCCGGGGATGCCGTACTGCTGGGCGATGTCCAGGTAGTGCATGACGTTGAACTGGTGGAAGATGTTCGAGGCGAACATCGTGGGGACCTCACGGAGTATGGTGTGCACCTTCTTGGTATCGAAGCCCATCATGAAGGTGACCATGGAGTTTTCATCCGTCACGACGCAGGCGTCGGAATAGGCCTTGTCGTTGCCGACGCGGCGGTCGCCGCGGAAGCAGTTGGCGATGGCCTGGGTGACGTCCGCGATCACGAAGTTGAAGGAGGTATGCGCGATCCGCAGGGCCTCGTCACGAAGGCCGATGGTGAACTTGTCCATGCCGTGCATGACGAACAGGTAGCTCATCATCCAGCGGTAACGGAAGAAGCCTTTGATGTTGCGCGGCACGGCGATGAATCTGGCGAGAACGGAAACGAGGTACAGCCATCTGGTGTAATCGTAGAAGGTGTCCTTTACGCCGCGCCATTCTCTGCGTTTGCGGACCTTCAGCTTTTCATCGTAGATCCCGGCGGGGCTCTGTTCGCCGGCCCGTCTGACAGGATTTACCACTTTCTTTACAGTCTTCATACTCTCCCGCCTTTCTGAATGCTCTTGATCTCAATGCTTTCCACGAAGGCCTGCACACGGGTGCGCATCTGACCGACGGAGGAAGACACGTTGTACGGTCTGTCGACCGACAGAACAGGATAGCCGAAGTCGTTCTGCAGCATGGCTGAGCCGAGGGTCCTCTCGTAGGCCCAGGGGTCGCAGAACTTGACCTGCTGATAGATCACGCCGTCCGCGCCGTATTCCTTCGCCAGGTCGGCCACGTACTGCTTGCGTCCGTAAACCTTGTCCATGCTCATCATGCGGGGGCACTGGCAGTTCTGGATGTAGTGGCGGCACACCTGGGTGAGCGCGTCCTCCTCCTCGTTGAGCACGATCTCCGTGCGGCCGGGGAAGGAGCCAAAGCAGAAGCGGTCGCAGCATACGAAGGCGCCCTGCTCCTCGATCAGCTTGATAAGCCCGCTGTCGTCGACTTCGGACCCCACCAGCAGCACACGCGCTCTCCAGGGCTTGTCGTCCGGCTCGCGGTTGCGGACCTCTTCGATGGTCTCCCGGAGCTTATCCTCCACCAGGTACTTCGGGCACAGATAGGTCGCCAGGCAGAACACATGGAATTCGTAGCCGGTGATGCGGGGTTTGGCCTCCTTGCGGAACTCCCCGAGTTCACGGATCAGGCGGCAGATGCGGTTGTGGTTTTCAACGGACTTGCGGATCGCTTCGTCGGAGATGTCGATCCCGTATTTCTCGTGCAGAGGCGTGAGGATGTGGTTCCTGCACTGTAGGACGGCGAGGTTCACGTCGTTATCCGTGTTCTTGAAGGCGATCTCCATATACTCGTGGAAAAAGTTCGGATTGTCCTTTCCCATCGTTTTCAGGAGTTCCATGTTCTCCACCGCACGGTTCATCATGGTGCATCCGTCGGGCGTGATAACGCAGTCGGCGAAATTGAAGCCTCCTTCGATGGCGCGCTCCAAAAGGGCACGGCTCGGTTCACACAGGAGGTTCGTCATGTAATAGGTCGCGATATCCAGAGATCCGGTGTTCGGCGCGGAAAGGCGGATCGAGACCGCCCGGTCGAGGTTCAGCAGCGGTTCCGGAACGTTTTCGCAGGTATAGGCAACACAGACTTTTCCGTCCGCCTTCGCCTGCTCCACAAGCGCGTTATTGGCCTGCTGCAGAAGATCCTCGAAATACTTCAGGTACTTCAAATCCCTCACAGTTTAAAACCCTCATTTCTTCGTGTTTACCCGTTTTGCGC
>JAIKZT010000138.1 GCA_024682015.1 Clostridia bacterium | reverse complement strand
AGCCTTCAGATGCAGGTCCAGATCGCGGGGAATGGCTTCCTTCCAGTCGCGGCTGGCCGCCAGGTCGCCGCTGAGCGCGCACGTGATCTCGCCGGCGTTGCTGTCGACGGACTCCACGTAGTAGTCCAGCAGCATTTGCATCTCATTGATGTCCAGCGCCAGAGACGTCGGGTCACCCTCCGAGGAGGAACGCATCATCAGCCGCTGCAGGCGGATCTCCCCGTTTCGGCTGAACGTTGCGAGCAGATGCTCGTCATCCGCGGCGACATGCAGGATCGTGCCCTCTTCCGAGGCGGGCACCGGTCCTTCAAAATCGAGATTTTTCGCGTTTGCCAGCGCGTGACCCGCATAGTCCATGGCCAGCACGGAAAGTCCCAGAGAGTTGGCCAGATGATAGTAGCTGGCAAGCAGCCCGTTCGGCACGGCCCACAGCGTGATGGCGCCTTCCACGGCCTTGGAACTCAGATTCCCGGAGGACCAGACTACGTTGTAGTCCGACGTGTCCACGGGGAAATAGAGGTCCATGTTCGCGTGCAGCATCTTCTCCAGCTTTTTCTCCTTCATGACGGGAACCGTCGCGGAAGAAGCGATGATGTGGGAACTGCTGAGCGTAAAGACCGCTCTTTTGACCCGTTTCAGATCCGGCTGCGTAAGGATCTGGCTGAGCACCTGCCGGACGGCTTCCATGTCCCGGATGTAGCCGTCTTCTACGGCTCCCTTCGGGAGGGTCTCTTCCGTCGCAAACAGGAACTCGGGCGACCCCTTGTCAAAGAGGGCGACCCGCGCTTTCGCGTTCGTCAGCTGAATGACGGCTGTTTTGTCTTTGATGCGTTTGATGATCATTCTCTATAGTCCGTATATGGAAAGGTAGGATCGCAGGATCTTCTCCCCAAAAACCATGGCGATCCAGATGCCGCAGGACAGATAGGGTCCGAAGGCAAGCTTTGCGCCTTCTCCGCTCCTCTTCATGCGAATGATGTGGATGACGGAACCCAAAAGGCTTCCGACACAGGTCGCCAGCAGGATCTTCTGCCAGCCCAGCAGCAGCCCCGCTGCCGCGATGAGTTTAATGTCGCCCATGCCGATCCCCCGGCCGCCCGTCACGATGTACAGCAGCAGAAAGAACAGGCTGACGATGAGCGCGCCGGCGACGTACGTCCGCCAGTGCGCCAGGTCTGCGAGGAGGTTGACCGCGCCCAATGCAAGCAGAAAGATCTGAAAGCCGTTGGGGATGGTAAACGTCCTCCAGTCGATCACGGACAGAGCCAGCAGCGCCGAGGCCGCAAGGCAGTACAGCGCGCAGGTAAACGGCTGTCCATGATACAGCAACGCAGTGAACAGCCAGGCCAGGCCATTCACCGCCTCTATGATCGTGTATTGCACCGACAGCTTCACCCCGCAGGAACGGCATCTGCCGCCCTGCAGAATGTAACTAACCAATGGTATGTTTTCAAACCATGCCAGCCTGTGACCGCACGACAGGCAGTGGCTGGGCGTCTTCACAAACTCCTCGCCGGCCGGAATGCGGTAGATCAGCACGTTCAGAAAACTGCCCACGCACAAGCCCATGATGAAGATAAAGGCATAAATGATGGGCATCATGGCTTATTGCAGGTACTGATCGTACAGTTTCGTCATGTTCAGCATCGGCAGGAAAATGGAGAACACGATGATCGCCACGAACCCGGCCATGAACAGGATGACCATCGGTTCGAGCAGGGCCAGCATGCGCTGCGTGGCTGCCTCCACCTCTTCGTCGTAATAGTCCGCCGTCTTGGCGAGCATGTCCTGCAGGTCGCCGGTCTCTTCGCCGATGCCGGCCAGGTTCGTGACCATGGCCGGGAAAAGGCCCGTCTGATTGAGCGCAGTCGTGAGCGGCCAGCCTTCCTGGACCATGGTCCGCACGTTTTCCACAGCTTCCTTATAGTAGATGTTCGTCATGTTGCTGGCGCACAGCTGCAGGGCGCTCGTAAGCGTCAGGCCGGACCCCAATAACAGCGATAACGTTCTGCAAAAAACAGCGCTCTCGCGTTTGGGGATGAAGCTCCGGGAAAACGGAAGTTTTCTTGAGATCGCGCCGAAAAAGTGCTTGCCCTGGTTCGTCTTGCCGTAGAGGATGCCTCCGAATACCAATCCCAGGAGGATGAGCACCAGAAGCCACCACCAGTGAGCGAAAAAGTTCGATACCGCCATGACGCCCTTCGTCAGAGCCGGAAGCTCCGCGCCCATGGCCTCGAAGTTCTTGAGGAAACTCGGGATGATGCGGGTCATCATGACGAACAGCACGATGATCATGACCACGATGAGCACGATGGGGTACATCATGACGCGCAGCGCTGAATTCTTCGTCTTCTGAGCCCTGTCGAAGTAGACCTCCATCTGCTTGAACGAAGACTCCAGATTACCGGATTCTTCGCCGGCCGCCACCATGTTGACGAGCATGCTGTTGAAGATCCGCGGGAATTTAGCCATGGAACTGGCCAGCGTCTGCCCTTTTTCCACATCCGCCTGCATGCTGCGGATGGCGTCGCGCAGTTTCTTGTTATCCGTCTGCTGCGCGAGCATGGACAGAACTTCGGAAACCTGCACGCCGGCTTTCAGGATCGACACGAACTGCCGGCAGAAGACCGCCAGGTGCTTGGCCCTCGGATTGCCGAGGAAGGGGATCTGGATCTCCTTGTTGAGCGTGGTCTGAGGCGCAAAATCCAAGATAGCATAGCCGGCGTTCCGCAGCGACGCCTTGCCAGCATCGGCGGAAGAAGCCTCTATGCTTCCCTTGATGGTCTTTCCGGTTTTCGTGATCGCTCTATAGTTATAAGCCGGCAATGACGTTCTCCTGCTCGTTTGCACATACTTTCACGGTACTATTATACACGCTTTGTCCCGCGATTGTATTGCAGATTTATTACAATTAATCTACCCGGCCTATTCCTCGCGCCGGCTCTTGCCCAGCGTCTGCTCGAGCAGCGCCGCGTTGTTCGCGACGGGAAGCGCATCCTCGAGGCGGATCTCCCGGGAGCGGATGAGCCCCATCAGCGCGTCATCGAGCAACTGCATGCCGTGCCTGCGGGACGTCTGGATGGTGCCTGTGATCTGAAATTCCTTGTTCTGATTGATAAGGCCGCGGATGGCGGGCGTAGCGATCATGATCTCGTGCGCCGCGATGCGGCCGCCCCGGATGCGGGGAACGAGCGCCTGGCACACGACGCATTCGAGCACCTGCGCCAGTTGGATGCGGATCTGCTCCTGCTGATCCACCGGGAAGTTGTTGACGATGCGGCTCACCGTCTCCGCCGCGCTCTTCGTATGCAGCGTCGCAAACACGAGATGGCCCGTCTCCGCCGCCATGATGGCGGTCTCCATGGTCTCCTGATCGCGCATCTCGCCCACGAGGATGACGTCCGGGTCCTGCCGCAGGGAGGCTCGAAGGCCTCTCGCGAAACTCTTCGTATCCGAACCGATCTCTCGCTGGTCGATGATGCTCAGGTTGTTCTCGTACACATATTCGATGGGGGATTCCAGCGTGATGACGTGCCGCTTATAGTGACGGTTGATGTGGTCGAGCAGAGTCGCCAGCGTCGTGGATTTGCCCGAACCCGTCGGCCCGGTGATCAGCACGAGTCCTCTGGGCTTGTCGGCCTGCTGTACGATGACGGAAGGCACCTGCAGTTCCTCCGCCGTGGGCACGCGCATGGGCAGAAGGCGCAGCGCCGCGGAGGGGTGGCCCTTTTGCTTGAAAATATTGCAACGAAAACGCGCCAGATCGTTATAGCTGACCGCGAAATCGGATTCGCCGTTCGAGCGCAGTTCGCCCAGGTGATCCTCATCCGCCAGCAGCTCGATGCAACGCATGATCTCCGCGTCGCTTAACGGCGGCAGCTCTTCCTTCGTGAGCACGCCATCGATGCGGACGGTCGGGGGAAGCCCGTACGTGAGGTGTATGTCGGAGGCCTTCAGGTCTGCCGCCTTTTTTACCAGTTGATCAAAATCGAGCATGACAGACCCCTATTCTTCCTCAAAATCCATCAGGTTGATGCGGCTCATCTCGGCGAACGACGTGATGCCCTCGCAGACAAGCTTGCCGACGCGCCCCCGCAGGGTGTGCATGCCTTCCGAAAGCGCAGCATTCCGCAGGTCGTCCGTGGAAGCCCTCGCCGCGATCATGTTGCGGATGCGCGGGGAGATTTCCATGATCTCGTACACGCCGATCCGGTCGTAATAGCCGGTACCGTTGCAGCGCTGGCAGCCGACGGGTTCGAAGGCGGTCGCCTGCTCGGCGTCCTCCCGCGTAAGGCCCATGTAGGCGATCTCGTGGGGCAGCAGCACATGCGGCCGCTTGCAGGCCGGGCACAGCCGGCGCACGAGGCGCTGGGCGATGATGGCCACGGTCGCATCCGCGATCAGGTAACTTTCCACGCCCATATCCATGAGACGGGTGACCGCGCTGGCCGTATCGTTCGTGTGCAGCGTGGAAACCACCAGGTGGCCTGTGATGGACGCCTGGATGGCGATATCGGCGGTCTCCTGGTCGCGGATCTCGCCGATGAGGATGATGTCCGGGTCCTGACGCAGGATGGAGCGCAGGGCGTTCGCGAACGTGAGGTTTGCCTTGGGGTTGACCTGCACCTGGTTGACCCCCTCGATGTTGGCCTCGACCGGGTCTTCGACCGTGACGATGTTGACTTCGTCGCGGGACAGCTCCGACAGTGCCGTGTACATCGTGGTGGATTTGCCCGAACCGGTCGGGCCGGTGACCAGCACGATGCCGTTGGGCTTGCGCATGATGTTGTCAAACTTGATCAGATCTTCGTCGGTGAGGCCCAGATCCTTCTTGTTGCGGTTGAAAGCCTTCTTGCGCTGCAGACGGAGCACCGCCTTCTCGCCGTAAACGGTGGGCAGCGTGGACACGCGGACCTCGTATTCCCAGTGGTCCACGTTGATGGAGAAGCGGCCGTCCTGCGGCTTTCTCTTCTCCGAGATGTCCAGCCCGCTGATGACCTTGATGCGCGCGATGATGGCAGGCAGCAGGCGCATGTCGTAATGTGCCGTTACATAGAGCACACCGTCCACGCGGTAGCGCACGCGGATCTTGTCGGACGTCGGCTCCACGTGGATATCGGACGCCCTCTGGCGCACGGCCTGTTCCACCATGGAGTTGACCAGCACGACGACGGGCGAAGAGTTGATGTCCTCCTGCAGCAGCTGATCTTCCGCGTCCGGCTGGATGTTTTCCTGCGCATAAAGCTCAACGGCCTCCTGCATCTCCTCGGTGCCGTAGTAGCGGTCGATGGTGATGAGGATGTCGCTTGTCGCAGCCAGGTAGGGCTTGATCCGGCATTTACTGAGGATGGCCGCCATGTCGCGGCCTTTGAGGTTCATGGGGTCGTCGAAGGCGACGAGCAGCGTCGCGCTGTCGTCGGGGTCAAAGCCGAACGGCACCATGGTATATTCCCGCAGCACGTCTGCCTTGATGAACCGGCAGGCATCCGCGGGAACGGGATTTTCATAGAGGCGTACGAGCGGAAGGCGCGAGACGAAGCAAAGCGCCTCGAGGAGCTTCTCCTCGGGCACCAGCGCGCGAGCAACAAGGATCTCCCTGGCGCTCCGCCCGCTCGCAGCGATCTCTTCGCGGATGCTCTCCGCTTGCGATTCGCTGAGCAGACCATGCTCCAGGAGATGTTTCAGCAGTCTTTCGTTCAATGATGTATCTCCCTTATCTTCTCGGGGGGAAGCCGCAATTCCCCCTTTCGGTGTTTCATCCGCCGAAGAACAGCCCTTGTCAAAAAGAACCGCCTTCGGCGGATGAAACACCGGCCGGCCCGGGTTGCGGGCCGGCCGGAAATGCTTGATATTTCAGCCTGTTAAGCTATTGCGCCGATCGGATTAGTCCCATGCGAGGACGATCTTGACGGTGACAGTCTTGCCGCCGAAGCCGCCTTCGATCGTGATGCCGTTCGTAATCAGATCGTTGTAGCAGAAGGAGCCGATCTTGTCGGCCACTGCCTTTGCAGCGGCAATCGCCTCGTCAACGGTGGTCGCAGCGGCAAACGCCTTGAAGTCGTTCATGTCGATGGCGGTACCGCCCGCGATGGCGATGGTGGCGCTGTCGAGCACGTTGGCAACCTTTGCGACCTTCTTGGCAGCGTTGGCAGCCTTCATGACGTACGGTCCAAGAACCTTCTTGACGGTGGCGTTGTCGATGCCGGCCTGCAGCAGAGCGGCGACGTCTCCGTTCTTGAAGTTGTTGATCGTCGTCGCGGCAGCTTCCTCTTCGTCGTACGGAAC
>JAIKZT010000294.1 GCA_024682015.1 Clostridia bacterium | reverse complement strand
ATGGAATCCAGGGTGCTGGCGGCTTTAAAGCCCATGGCCAGCACGGGTCCGCCGATCATCAGGTATAACAGCGGCGAAATGACACCGTCACAGGTATTCTCCGCGATCGTTTCGACCGCGGCCGCAGCTACTTCCTCCTCGGACAGGTTTTCCGTATCGCGGCCCACGATGCGCGCGACCTGGCGCCGGCCCGCGTCCAAAGACCTGCGCAGCGCTTTCGCCACGCCGCGCCCTTCCTGATCGAGGCTCTTCGCCGACAGGCAACTCCAGGACAGGATGCTCATGACGGCGAGAAACACCCATTTGCCGCCGCAGCCGGCCAGCTTCATGATGGCGGCCGTCACCAGCATGGACAGTCCTATGGTGCTGAGCGCCAGCCAAATGCCGTTCTGGCGCAGCTTGGCTCTGCTGCTCCCCGCCCTTCTGCGGCAAGCCTTTTCGGACAGGCTGATGTACTTGCCCATCAGGACGACCGGATGGATCTTCTCCAGAGGATCGCCCAGCAGCAGGTCGAGCACGAAGCCGACCGCGAGCGCGATGGCGT
This sequence comes from Clostridia bacterium, assembly GCA_024682015.1. Classification (GTDB taxonomy): domain Bacteria; phylum Bacillota; class Clostridia; order Peptostreptococcales; family Anaerovoracaceae; genus RUG11894. Next base: position 3,674 of record JAIKZT010000294.1, on the reverse strand, counting down.
TATAGCGAAAGAAAACCATAAAGTGCCTCCTTTCCCATATGGAAAGTTTGTTCTTAACACTTTATTATAAAATAAATACCCTTAGCGCGCAACGATTCGGGGATTCGTTTCGGCGGTCCCAGCGGGTTTATCGTATGGTCGAGGAATCGAAGCGCAGCGTGTACTCGATCTCGTGCGGCGTGCTCATGGCGATGGTGTCGGCGGGCATCACCAGGTTGAAATCGAAGGCTTCCACGGGAACTTCGAACACGGAATGCCCTCCGTCCGTACTGACAGGCAGGATCTTCTGGCCGCCTGCGAGCATGTAGTCATACTTGTCGCTGCTCCAGACGAGCGTGGCCGTCGCCTGACCCCGCGAAACCACCAGTTTAGCCGGCGATTCCACGGAAGCCTTGCCGGATCCGCCGCTCAGGGTCACCTCGCAGGTATACTCGCCATCCGCCAGTTCCAGGCTTTCGGCTGTCGTCAGGAAACCATCCTCATAATCGGAAATCTGCAGCGAGGAGGACCGGAATACGAGCACGCGGTCGTACCATTTTTCTTTATTGTCCGAGAAAGCCGCGCAGTCGATGCCGGCGTCGAGCGCTTCAACGGGGATCGTAAACGTATGCGCCCCATCGGCGTCCTCCACGGGCAGGATGTAGGCGTCTTCCGAAGCCGCGACAGCTTCTTCGGGCGTACCCGGGAAGATGTAGCGGTAGCCGTGTCCTCCCATGGTCATGACGGCCGTCATGGCCTCGCCTTCCACCGTCAGGACGCACGACGTGATGTTGAACATGGACGAGCTGCTGTCCACCTCGATGTCGTACGTGCCGTTTCGAATGGCAGAAGCCGGAATGGGCACGTAGGACTCGTCCACCACGTTCACGTGCGCCGTCTGTTCCGAAGCGTCCGCGATGAGGTCTGACCCCGCTGTCTGTTCGGGCTGAGCCGGCTGAGTTTCAGCCGTTTCAGGCGGCGCAGCCGCATCCGGTTCGGCCTGGACCTCGTTGACGCCCTTGCATCCCGCCACAGAAACGGAGAGGAGCAGCGCCAGCAGGAACGCCAGCGCGCGGAAAGATTTCTTCATGGTCTTATAACCTTTCATCATTTTGAAAACAGCCCGGAAAAGTGCTTTTCCGGGCTTGTGTTTTTTAGAGCCATAGGGTTCCCGCAGGCCATGGAGATGGCTGCAAGCAAACCCACGAGGGGTGGCGGCATAAAAACTCATGCCGAGAAGCACAGTCCGCGGCACCTTCGTCTGCAGCGAGCATCGCAGGTCATGGAGATGGCTGCAAGCAAACCCATGAGGGGTGGCGGCAGAGAGGCTCATGCCGAGAAGCGCAGTCCGCGGCGCCCTCGTCCGCGGCGAGCATCGCAGGCAATGAGGATGGCTGCCGACAGGACCCCGAGACTTTACTAACTAATAGATTTAGAAACCAGCCTCCGCCATGGTCTCCTGGCAGTGCTTGACGATGAGCTGCTGAATGCCTTCGAATTCGCCGAGGCCCTTCATGATGCACTCGACTTCGAAGCCTTCGGCTTCAAACGTGCTCTTCCAGGAATCCTCTTCGTCGCCGGCCATGTCGTTGTTGGCGTGGTCACCGCAGACGATCATCAGAGCTTCGAGGACGACCTTCTTGTAGCCGCCTTCCTTAGCCGCAGCCAGAACGTCCTCCAGGGAGGGTTCCGCTTCGACGGTGCCCATGAAGTAGTTGTCGTAACCGAGAGCCTTGAACGTCTCCTGCATCTTCGGATAGACGGCGTTGGATTCGTGTTCCGTGCCGTGACCCATGAAGATGATGGCGGTCTCACCGTCGTCGTACTGAGCGGTGGAATCGTGGACGATCTGCGCAACGGTGGTGAAATCCTCGTCGGAGGACAGCAGGTTCTTGCCGATGGTGATGGAATCGAACGCGTCCGCGTAGTTGGCGGCGGAAGCGACGATGTCGTCGTATTCGTAACCGGCCATCAGGTGCGTGGGCTGGATGACGATGTCCTTGACGCCGTTCGCGACGGCGCGGTCCATGGCCTGTTCGAAATTATCGATGACCTCGCCATCTCTGCGCTGTACATGGTCGATGATGATCTGCGCCGTGAAGCCTCTGCGGGTGCTCCATTCGGGGAAAGCGGCGGCCAGGGCCTTTTCGATGGATCCGATGGTGGCGACTCTGGAATCGTTGAAGCTCGTACCGAAGGACACGACGAGCAGTTCCTTTTCACCGATGCCGTCCTGATTGAGCGGGTCATCCTTGGAAGCGTCTCCCGTGCCGAAATCTTCGTCCATGAAATCGATCGTATTCTGGCAGTGCTTGACGATGAGGTCGCGGATGCCCTGCAGTTCGCCCAGGCCCTTCATGTTGCAGATCACCTCAAATCCTTCCGCCTCAAACGTGCTCTTCCAGGAATCTTCTTCATCGCCGGCCATGTCGTTGTTGGCATGGTCGCCGCAGACGATCATGAGGGGTTCGAGCACGACTCTCTTGTAGCCGCCGTCCTTGGCCGCCTTCACGACGTCCTCGAGGGAAGGCTCGGCTTCAACGGTGCCCATGAAGTAGTTCTTATAATTGAGCTTGTTGAAGGTGTCCTGCATGTCGGCGTAGACGCGGTTGGAAGCCGCTTCCGTGCCGTGGCCCATGAAGACGATGGCAGTCTCGCCGTCGTCGTACTGGACGGTCTCTTCGTGAACGATCTTGGCGACCTCATCCATGTCCTCGAACGTGCTCAGCAGCGCCCTGCTGACGCCGATCATGTTGAAGGCGTCGGCATACTTGTCGACGGTATCCATGATGTCGTTGTATTCAAAACCTTCCATGAGGTGCGTGGGCTGGATGATGATGTTGCGGACGCCGTTTGCAACGGCTCTGTCCAGAGCCTGTTCGAGGTTATCGATGACCTCGCCGTCTCTTTTCTGTACGTGGTCGATGACGATCTGCGCGGTGAAGGCTCTGCGCACGTCGAATTCGGGGAAGGCCGCGGCCAGATCCTTCTCGATGGCGCCGATGGTGAGCCGGCGGGAATCGTTAAAGCTCGTGCCGAAAGAAACGACGAGCAGTTCGTTGATGCCGATGCCGTCCTGATTGAGCGGATCATCGAGAGAAGCATCGCCTGTCTCGTAGTTTTCTTCGTCTTCCTCTTCTTCGACTGTTTCGGGTTCTTCCGCGGGCTCCTCAGCAGGTTGCTGAGAACTGGTGCATGCCGCCAGCGATCCGATGATCATGGTCATCGCCAGCAGCAGCGCGAGAATTCTTTTGAGTTTCATGTTTTCCTCCTTTTCTGCCGCGTCCACATGAACGACAAGGCGCGGCGGTACAACCAAGAACTCGTGGCTTCGGACTTGCGTCCTTGTACCATAACCGGCAGGTCTCCTGACTTGAGGTTCTACGCGTGCGGCTGTCTTCCCAATGGAGTGATCAGTGACCGCGCTCAAAGGCGCATAGCCGCAGGCTCGCCTGATACAGTGACGAGATCGCGCGGGATTCACACCCGCTTCCCTATTATCCCCAGCGCTTTGCATAGCTGGGGCACCGGTTATCGATTCAGTTGTGGTTAAGCGCATACGCGGGCGGAATTGCCCGCGAAGCGCTACAGAATATTTTAGCCTAAATGTCCGTAAATAGCAACAGGAACTTGGAGCGCAGCTACTTGTCCTTCGCGATCAGCAGAGCGAAATAGCCGGCGTCGTCCGGGATCTC
>JAIKZT010000038.1 GCA_024682015.1 Clostridia bacterium | reverse complement strand
TTTGGATCATCACGATCTCGTCCGCGATGGACAGGATGCGCTCCTGGTGCGAGATGATGATGAGGGAGCTTTCGCGCTTGTCGCGGATGTTCTCGAACACGCGCACGAGGTTGTTGAAGCTCCACAGATCGATGCCGGCCTCGGGTTCGTCGAACACGGACACCCGGCTGTGGCGCAGCAGCACCGTGGCGATCTCGATGCGCTTGATCTCGCCGCCGGACAGGTGGGTGCCCACGCCCCGATCCACGTAGGAACCGGCGTCCAGGCCCACTTCGCGCAGCACGTCCGCGATCTCCTCGTCCGTAAGCGTTTTGCCCGCTGCCATGTTCAGCATGTCGCGCACGGTAATGCCCTTGAACCGCACGGGCTGCTGGAACGCGTAGCCCACGCCGGCGCGCGCTCTTTCGGTCGGATCGAGCGGCACCAGGTCCTGCCCGTCCAGCAGGATCTGGCCGCTGTCGGGCTTCTCTACGCCCGCGATCATCTTGGCCAGCGTCGTCTTGCCGCCGCCGTTCGGCCCCGTCAGGCAGATGAGCTTCCCGTTCGGAATGACCAGGTTAATGTCGTCTAGGATCTTGCGTCCCTGCGCCGAAAAACTGAGATTCTTGATTTCTAACATACTCTTATAAACTAACTCCTTTAAAGTGCACAGTTATAATTATTATAACACAAAAACGAAAGGCTGATGAGAGCCTTTCGTTGATTATCCGGCAGGACATATGGATGGTTTGCGGCAGGACCCCGAAGGCAAAACCCCGCTTATGCCCGCAGAGCTGCGATAAAAGCCGAAGGGGTGACGCAAAAGAGGCTCATGCCGAGAAGCGCAGTCCGCGGCGCCCCCGTCCGCGGCGAGCATCGCAAGGCATGAGGATGGTTTGCGGCAGGACCCCGAAGGCAAAACCCCGCTTATGCCCGCAGAGCGCGCATGGCGTTCAGGATGGCCAGCATGCACACGCCCACATCGGCGAAGATCGCCAGCCACATGTTTGCGAAGCCCAGGGCAGCCAGGATCAGCACGAGCACCTTGATGCCGATGGAGAACCCGATGTTCTCGTAGATGATGCGCATGGTCTTGCGCGCGATCTTCAGCGCCATGGCTACGTCCGAAGGCTTGTCGTTCATCAGCACGATGTCCGCCGCTTCGACGGCCGCCGCGCTGCCCATGGAACCCATGGCGATGCCCACGTCCGAACGCGCCAGCACCGGCGCATCGTTGATGCCGTCGCCCACAAAGGCCACGCTGCGGCCTTCCGCCTTGGAGGCGATGAGCTCCGAGACCTTCTCCACCTTGTTTTCCGGCATCATCTCCGCGCAGAAGATGTCCAGGCCCAGGTCCGCGGCTACGTCCGAAGCGATCTCCTCTTTGTCGCCCGTGAGCATGACTGTGCGGGTCACGCCAAGGGATTTCAGCGAAGCGATCGCCTGCTTCGCGTCGTCCTTCACGACGTCCGCGATCACGATGTGCCCCTCATAACGCCCGTCGATGGCGATGTGCACCGTCGTGCCGTGCAGCGTGCAGTCGTGCCAGGCCGCGCCGACGCGTTCCATCAGGCGGCGGTTGCCGCACTGCAGCCGCTTGCCGTCCACGACCGAGATGACCCCTTCGCCCGCGAATTCCTCGAAACTCTCCACCCGCGCCTTGTCCACGCGTTTGCGCGTGCGCCGCCGATACTCGTCCGCCAGGGACTTTGAGATCGGGTGATCCGAGAAACTCTCCGCGATGGCCGCCAGTTCGAGCAATTCCTCCTCGGAGATGCCCTCCGGATGGACCGCCACGACCGAGAATACGCCTTTCGTAAGGGTCCCGGTCTTGTCGAACACGACCGTATCCGCCTTCGACAGCGCCTCCAGGTAGTTGCCGCCCTTGATGAGGACGCCCTTCGAAGACGCGCCGCCGATGCCCGCGAAAAAGCTGAGCGGCACCGAGATGACGAGCGCGCAGGGGCACGACACGACCAGGAAGATGAGCGCGCGATGCACCCACGTCGCCCAGTCACCCGTAACGAGCGAGGGGATGACCGCCACGGCGAGGGCCAGGCCGCACACGATGGGCGTATAGTAGCGCGCGAAGCGGGTAATGAAGCGCTCGGCCCTGCCTTTGTTGTCCGCGGCCTCCTCGACCAGTTCCAGGATGCGCGTCGCCGTGGATTCACTGCAGGGCTTTGTCACCTTCACCTTCAGCAGGCCGTTCAGGTTGATGGTGCCCGAGTAGACCTCGTCGCCCTCCTCAACGCTGCGGGGCATGGATTCTCCCGTGAGCGCCGCGGTATCGAGGCGCGATTCCCCCTCCTCGATGATGCCGTCCAGGGGCACGCGCTCGCCCGGCTTTACAGTGATGACCGTGCCGACTTCCACGTCCTCGGGGTCGACCTGGGTGAGTTCACCGTCCTCCCCCGCGACGTTCGCATAGTCGGGACGGATGTCCATCAGGTCTGCGATGGAGCGCCGCGACTTGGCGACGGCCTTGTCCTGGAAGTACTCGCCAATGCGGTACAGCACCATGACCATGATGGCCTCTTCGTACTCGCCCATGGCCAGCGACCCGAACGTCGCGACGACCATCAGGAAGTTCTCGTCGAAGATCTGGCCGTTCTTGATGTTGCGGAAGGCCTTGCGCAGGATGCCGTGGCCGACCGCGATGTAGATCGCTAACGCGATGATCAGTTTCAGATACGGATTCATAGTCTGGGCTCTCCCGGCCCGTTTCGCTTACTTCGAGACGATCTCCCAGTCCGGTTCAAGCTTCTTCGTAAGCGCCTTCGCCGCTTCGAGCACTTCCGCGAACTTGTCATCGGCTGCCTCGAGGGTGAGCCGCTCCGTCATGAAACTGACGGTCGCCTTGTCGACGCCGGGCAGCTTGCTGATGCCGGCTTCCAGTTTGGCCGCGCAGTTCGCGCAGTCGATGCCCTTGACTTTGAACGATTTCTTCATGTCCTTGTCCTCCGTTATTCCTTGACGTGTTCCATGCCCATCTGCAGGATCGTGTGTACGTGGTCGTCCGCCAGGCGGTAGATCACCTGCTTGCCCTCCTTGCGGCAGCGGATGAGGTCCATCTGCTTCAGCCCCTTCAGCTGGTGGCTGACCGCGGACTGGGACGCGCCCGTCTTCTCCGTGAGCTCGGCCACGCAGAGCTCGCCGTCCATGAGCGCGTACAGCAGCTTGACCCGCGTCGTATCTGAAAAAGCCTTGAACAGATCGGCCAGGTCGTACAGATCCTCCTCCGTGATATCCTGTTGTGAAATATATGAATGGTTGTTCATATGTTCATTGTAGCACCTTTTCCGCGCCTGTCAAGCGCCGTGCGCAAAAAATCGATTACGTAACATAAAAAGACGGCTCTGCGGTTGCCGCAGGGCCGTCCCAATTCCTTATAGGTGAGTCAGCAGAAACGTCCCCTGACTCCATTACAGGCCGTAGAGCATCGTTACGAGCTGCGCTCTCGTGCACCGTTCGGCCGGGCCGAAGTGTGTCTCGTCAACACCGGCTGTAATGCCTTTCGCGAACGCCCAGCGCACCGCATTGCAGAACCAGTCCGTCTCCGCCACGTCGCTGAACGGGCAGGCATCTTCGACGGCCGTCCCTTTCGCGGCGTACAGGAACGCCACGGCTTCCGCCCTGCAGATCGTGCGATCCGGGGCGAAATGGGTCGGGTCAACGCCGGCTGTAATGCCG
>JAIKZT010000019.1 GCA_024682015.1 Clostridia bacterium | reverse complement strand
CCGGTTGCGCCCAAGGTGCCCGTCATCGGCATCGCGGCAGCAGGCTACGAGCTTGACCCGCAGAATCTCGTGGACGCCGTGGAATTCGCGGCGAACAAGGGCTGCAAGGCGGTCATCATCGACGGCGAGGACTGCCACGAGAAGATGGAGAAGATGCTGAAGAGCGGCGAGATCGACGGCGCCGTTACGTCGCACTATCCGTTCCCGATCGGCGTGTCCACGGTCGGCCGCGTCGTTACCCCCGCGCTGGGCAAGGAGATGTTCATCGCCTGCACGACCGGCACGAGTTCCACGGACCGCGCCGAGGCCATGGTGAAGAACGCTATCTACGGCGTGATCGCGGCGAAGGCCTGCGGCATCGAAGAACCCAGGATCGGCATACTCAACGTGGACGACGCGCGCAGATGTGAAAGAGCCCTCAGAAAGCTGCAGGAGAACGGCTACAAGATCGACTTCTGCGAGTCCTGCCGGGCGGACGGCGGCGTCATCATGCGCGGCAACGACGTGCTGCGCGGCACGCCAGACGTGCTCACCTGCGACCCGCTTACGGGCAACCTGCTGATGAAGATGTTCTCGTCCTTCAACACGGGCGGCAATTTCGAAGCGAGCGGCTACGGCTACGGCCCGGGCATCGGCGGCAATTACGGCAAGCTGATCCTCATCGTGTCCAGAGCTTCCGGCGCACCCGTCATCGCGAGCGCGGTGCAGTACGCGAGCCAGCTGGCGCAGTCCGGATGGCTGAAGATCTCCGGCGAAGAGCTTCGCAAGGCGCAGAGAGCGGGCCTGAACGACATCCTTGAAGAGATGCGCGCCGAAGGAAAGCACGCGTTCGAAAAGGACGCTCCGAAGGTGAAAGCGCCTGCCAAGGAGGCCGTGACCTGCGACATCCACGGCGTGGAAGTGACCGACATCGACGCGGCCGTCGAATCCCTGTGGGCGAAGGGCATCTATGCCGAATCCGGCATGGGCTGCACCGGCCCCGTCGTCATGGTCAGCGACGCGAATGCCGAAAAGGCAGCGGCTGTATTGAAGGAAAAGGGCTTTATCGCTTAACCAAACCGTGATATAATAGCATACGAACAGGGGTGCTGGGCGGGTCAAACCGTCCGGCTGAGAACATACTCTTATACCTGATCCGGGTAATGCCGGCGTAGGGAGCATATTCTGACTTGCTTTTTGAGCGCCCCTTACCCCAGGGGCACTTTTTTATGGCTTTACGCGGGCCCATACGGCCTTGCGCAAGGGGAAAGGATCTCTTTTATGAACACTGCGAACAAAACGCGCATTCTGGCCGAGTGCGCCGTCCTCATCGCGCTGGGCACGATCCTGGCGCAGATCAAAGTCTACGAAATGCCTAACGGCGGGAGCATTACAGCAGCTTCCATGGTGCCGTTTATCCTGGTATCGTTCCGCCACGGCGCAAAGTGGGGCCTGTTGACCGGCTTTGCGAACAGCCTGCTGCAGATGCTGCTCGGCGGCCTGTGGCCCACGCCGGCCGGTACGGCGCTGGCCATGGGACTGGAGGTGATCCTCGATTACCTGGTTCCGTTCACCGTCCTCGGCATCGCGTACGTCTTCGCAAAACCCTTCGGCGAAAACAGAAAACTGGAGGGCATCGTCTGCGGCACGATCTGCGTCTGCTTCTTGCGCTTTTTGGCGCACTTCCTGTCGGGCATCATCGTGTGGGGCTCCATTACGGAGGACGGCATTGGCGCGGTCACTTATTCTGCTTCGTACAACGGCAGCTTCATGTCCATCGAGACCGTCATCACGGTCGTCGTCATCGTCCTGCTGTATAAGAGCGTCCCGAAACTCTTCAAAGCATAATGACTCAATTTCCCGGAGGTTCTATGAATCCCGTTATAGACATTACGAAGACGGTCCTGCGCACGCCGCGCGCGACGCTGAGACCCTGGCGGCAGGAGGATCTGGAGGATCTTTACGCCTACGCCAGCGTGGACGGCGTCGGACAGCCGGCGGGCTGGCTTCCGCACTGGGATCTGGCAGAATCGCAGCGGGTGCTCGACATGTTCATGGAAGGCCGGCGCGTGTTCGCGCTGGAGGTGGGCGGCCATGTGAAGGGTTCCGTTGGCATTGAAAAGTACAGCGAAGAGATGCATCCGGGCCTTGCGGACATGCGCTGCGCGGAGCTCGGCGCCATCCTGGCGAAGGATCTGTGGGGGCAGGGCATCATGACGGAAGCGCTGCGGGAGGCCATCCGCTTCTGCTTTGAGGATCTGGGGCTGGATGCCGTTGTGGCGGGGCACCGGCTCGACAACCTGCGCTCGAAGCGCATGCAGGAAAAGTGCGGGCTGCGCCATTACTCGTTTGAGCCGCACAGAACCGCCTGGGGCGAGGACGTTCCATCCGAGACGCGCATCCTGCTGCGAAGCGAGTGGGAACAGATTCAAAAGAAATAGGACGAAACGCGGGGACGAAATGCCGGCTCCGCGTTTTTATGCTATACTGAAATCGACGAGTTATCGCTTATTGGCGGAAGGTGACATTACATGAACGACAAGATGCAACAGGACAGACAGAACCAGCTGAAGATATTGAAGAGAGTGGAACAGGAAGCCGAGCGCTTCTTTAAGCAGCGCGAGACCGGAAAAGCTCTGCCGTTCTGGGAAAGAAGGCCTCTTCGGCCCATCAGCGAGCAGGGACTCGGCGCAGAGGGCGCCATCGACCTGTTCGTGAAGGAATACGGAGAAGGTTTGGCGATGAACAGCGGCAGCCGGTTCTTCGGCTACGTCATCGGCGGGGTCACCCCGGCGGCGCTGGCGGGCGATTGGCTGACCTCCCTGTACGACCAGAACGCCTTCGGCGAGATGGACTGCATGGACCGGCAGATCGAAGACGAGGCCATCGAAGGGCTGAAGGAACTGCTCGGCCTGCGCGCGGACTTTACCGGCAGCTTTACGTCCGGCGCCACGATGGCGACGACGAACGCGCTGGCCTGCGCGAGAGAGTGGGCCGCGGCGAAGCAGGGTAAGAGCGCAGACGACGGCATCTACGGGCTGGAGCGTCCTATCGTGCTGTCCGCCTTTGCTCACGCGAGCATCTACAAGGGCCTGTCGATCCTCGGTCTGGGCCGCAACAGCATCATCGAGTACGGCAAGCTGCCCGGCAGGGACGCGGGCGACATGGCCAAGCTCGAAGAAGAGCTGAAGAAGGCGGCAGGGAAGCCCGTCATCGTAATCGCGAACATGGGGACCGCGAACAGCGGCGACTTGGACGATCTGAAGGCCATTGCGGACCTCAAGAAGAAGTACGGCTTCTGGCTGCACGTGGACGGCGCCGTGGGCTCCATGGCCATGTGTTCGCCGAAATACCGCGCGTTGTACGAGGGCGCTGAAGAGGCCGACAGCTTTACGATCGACGGACACAAGTGGCTCAACATGAACTACGACTGCGCCATCGCGATGATCCGCAAGGAGCACCGCGAAATGCAGTACAGAACATATGCGCAGACGACGAGCGTATCGGATCACTGGACGGAAAACACGCCTCTGGAAAGCCTCGGCAACGAAGGCAGCCGCCGCTTCCGCGCGCTGGCCGTCTGGATGGCGCTGCAGGCTTACGGAAAAGAGGGCTTCCGCGAGATGGTCGAGCGCAACTGCGCGCTGGCTCAGGAGTTTGCGGATCTGCTGGAGAGCAGCGGCGTTTACAAGGTCCACCGTCCCGTGCTCATCAACGGCTTTGCCTTTACGCTCAACAAGGAGGGCGTGACGGATGAGGAGATCCACGCGCTCGAACGCGCCATCCGCGCAGAGGGCACCACGTATCTGAATCCGTCCGGCGTCTGCGGCGTGCCGCACCTGCGCTGCAGCCTGTCGAACTGGTCCGTGGAACAGAAGGACATCGAGCAGGTCGCGAAGGCCGTCATCGAAGTCGGCAGCGCGTTTTTATAAGGCGGACAAGCCGCTCATAGAGGTTCATCCATGGAAAAAAGACCGTTTGTAACGAAAGAACAGATCGAAGAGATCGCGAAGACCTACCCGACGCCTTTTCACCTCTACGACGAAAAGGGTCTGCGGGAAAACGCCGAGCGCGTAAAGCGAGCCTTTGCGTGGAATCCGGGCTATCAGGAATTCTTTGCCGTCAAGGCCTGCCCGAACCCCGTCATCGTCGGCATACTCGCCGAATACGGGTTCGGCTGCGACTGCGCATCCCTGGCGGAACTCGCCTTTGCCAAGGCGATTGGCCTGCCGGGCGATAAGATCATGTTCACGTCTAACGTAACCCCGGCAGAAGAGTTTCAATATGCCGCGAGCATCGGCGCCATCATCAATTTCGATGACATCTCGCACATCGACTATTGCGAGCGGGCCATCGGACAGCTGCCCGAGACCGTCTCCATCCGCTACAACCCGGGCGGCAGTTTTACGATCAATACCGCCATCATGGACAATCCGGGCGAGGCGAAATACGGCTTTACGACGCCTCAGATGTACGAGGGAATGCGCAGGCTGAAGGAAAAGGGCATCAAGCACTGCGGCATCCACGCGTTTCTGGCGAGCAATACGGTCACGAACGACTATTATCCGACGCTGGCAAAGGAGTTGTTCGAGCTGGCGGTGGATCTGCACGAAAAGACCGGCATGGACATTCCCTTCGTAAACCTGTCCGGTGGGGTGGGCATCGCTTACCGGCCCGATCAGACGCCCAACGACATCGAAGTGATCGGCGCGCGCGTGCATCAGGTATACGATGAGGTCTTCGGGCCTGCCGGCATGCAGGGCGTAAAGGTGTTTACCGAAATGGGGCGGTTCATCACGGGCCCGTACGATCTGCTCATTGGCAAAGTGCTCCACATCAAGCACACGCACAAGGAATTCGTCGGACTGGACGCCTGTTGCGTCGACCTGATGCGTCCGGCGATGTACGGCGCGTACCACCACGCGACGGTGCTGGGCAAAGAGGATGAGCCTGCCACGTACAGGTGCGACATCACCGGTTCACTCTGCGAATCCAACGACCGTTTCGCGATCGACCGCCTGCTGCCGCCGATCGAAGTGGGGGACTACATCGCCATCCACGACGCGGGCGCGCATGGACATTCCATGGGCAGCAACTACAACGGAAAGCTTCGGCATGCGGAACTCCTGCTGAAAACGGATGGCAGCGTGCAGCTCATCCGCCGCGCGGAAACGCTGGCGGATTACTTCAAGACGCTGGAAGGAACGGAGTTCTATAGCAGGCTGGATCTGTAAGAGCATGCGATCTGTTCATCAGAAAAGCTGTTTGTTTCGAAATACCTTGAAACAAACAGCTTTTTTAACGTGTCGCGCGGTTCAGACGTCTAAACTTCTCAGGTACTCCCTGCGGTAAGCGGAAGGCGTTTGGCCCGTCTCGCGGCGGAATACCTGCGTAAAGTGGGAGGCGGAGATGTAGCCCGTCTCTGAAGCGATGTAAGAGATGGGAAGTTCCGGACGCTGCAGGAGCTCTTTGGCGCGTTCGCAGCGCACGCGGTTGTGATATGCGAGCATCGTGCAGCCGTTAAAGGTTTTGAACGTGCGCAGCAGGTAGGATTTATCCACGAAGAGTTCCTTCGCGAAGGTGTCCAGCGAAAATTTCTCCGCATAGCGCTCCTCGATCAGCCGTTTGGCCGCGTTCGCCAGTTCTTTGCGGGAACCTTCCCAGCTCTCCTTATCCGGCCTGCATTTGCTGCAGGGTTCATAACCGCGGTCGAGCGCTTCCTGCAGGGTATCGAAAAGGATGACCCTCTCAGGCGTGCATCCGGCTTTGCGGCAGGAAGGGCGGCAGACCTTTTTGCTTCGTTTCAGCGCATAGTAGAACTTTCCGTCGTAAGACTTGTCCGCGTTCTTGATTGCCAGCCATTGTTCTTTCGTCAATTGGATCGCCTCGCATATAAGTTAGCATTTGCTAATCAGTGGTTCAAAAGAATGGTTAGCGAAAACTAACCAAAAAAATCATACAACAAATTCGTTCAAAAATCTACAGAAAAGAATAAAAACACAAGATGTCAATAACAGACTACCGAATGAGAGTTAGCCGTCGATAACCAAACACAAAACCGCTCTTCGCGGGATTACAATAGACAAGGGTTAGCGAGTGCTAACTACAGGATCCCGGCAGGGTCACCTGCCTTATGGAAAGGATGTGGAGGTTGGAAATATGATGCCTCTTATGCTCGCGGATCCCGGTACGGAAAACATCATCCACCGGGTAGGCGGTAACCAGGAGATGAAAAAGCACCTGGAAGATATGGGGTTCGTCGTGGGCGGTACGGTAACGGTTATTTCCGAGATCAACGGAAACCTCATCGTAAACGTCAAAGACACCCGCGTCGCGATCAGCCGGGAGATGGCCGGCAAAATTTTTGTTTAACCAATTTTCAATCAAAGGAGATCAGTCAGGAATGGAAACACTCAGAAACACTGCAATCGGTTCCACCGTGAAGGTCGTAAGGCTTCACGGGGAAGGTGCGGTAAAGCGCCGCATCATGGACATGGGGATCACCAAAGGCGTGGAGATCTTCGTGCGCAAGGTCGCCCCGCTCGGAGACCCGATCGAGGTCACGGTGCGCGGCTACGAACTCAGCCTGCGCAAGGCGGACGCTGAAATGATCGAAGTTACTGCAAAATAGGAAGGAAGGACGAGAAAACAATGGCTAACGAGATCCGCATTGCCCTCGCGGGCAACCCGAACTGCGGTAAAACGACATTATTCAACGCGCTGACCGGGTCCAACCAGTTCGTCGGGAACTGGCCCGGCGCCACCGTGGAAAAGAAGGAAGGGCGCATCAAGAATCACAAGGACGTCATCATCACCGACCTTCCGGGCATCTACTCACTTTCTCCCTACACGCTGGAAGAAGTGGTCGCCAGAAACTACCTCATCGAGGAGCGCCCCGACGTCATCCTGAACATCGTGGACGGCACGAACTTGGAGCGCAACCTGTACCTGACCACGCAGCTGCTCGAACTCGGCCTCCCGACAGTGGTGGCCGTGAACATGATCGACGTCGTGCGCAAGTCCGGCGACAGGATCGACGCGGAGCGGCTCGCGAAGAAGCTGGGCTGCCCGGTGGTGGAGATCTCGGCGCTCAATGGCGAGGGCACGAAGGAGGCGGCCGAGCTCGCCGTCAAGGCCGCGCAGGAGGGCGCGGGGCGCGAGCGCCCGCACGTGTTCACGGGCTCGGTCGAGCACGCGATCGCGCACATCGAAGAGTCGCTGCAGGGGAAGGTGCCGGCCGCGTCCATCCGCTGGGCCGCGATCAAGGTGTTCGAGCGCGACGCGAAGGCGATTGACGCGCTGCAGGTGCCGGCGGAGGTGGTCTCGCACGTCGAGGGGCACGTCGCGGACTGCGAGAAGGAGATGGACGACGACGCGGAGTCCATCATCACCGCGCAGCGCTACGCCTACATCAAGGAGGTCATGAAGGAGGCGTTCGCGCGCGGGTCTCGCAAGGCCTCCACGTCGCTCTCCGACAAGATCGACAAGTTCGTGACGCACCGCATCCTCGCGTTGCCGCTCTTCATCCTCTCGCTCTGCGCCATGTGGTGGCTCGCGGTCGCCGAGAAGGGCCCCGGCACGATCCTCACCGACTGGGCGAACGACGGCTTCCTCGGTGACGGCTGGCATCTGCCGTTCACCCTGCACGAATGCACGGCCGACGGCAAATACAAGGGTATGGAGTTCGAGGACGCGCAGGGCGAATTCGCCAAGAAGAACGCCTCGAAGACCGGTTGGCAGGACGCCTACAAGGAGGCGTACAACGAAAAGAACGGCGAGGGCTCCTACGACAAGGCGCTCGACGCGTTCAACGAGAAGGCCGAGAAGGAGTTCAAGCCGGAGAAGGGGGGGGACGCGTTTGAGAAGTCCGAGTTCGAGGTGCTTGACGAGGAAATGGCCAAGACAGTCGTCGCCAAGGACGTTCTCGTGGAGGACGAGGAGACGGGCGAACCGGTTGAAAACGAGGAAACAGGCGAGCCGGAGAAGTGGGACGTGGACTACGCGGCCTACCAGGAGGCGAAGGAGTGGGAGGAGCCCGATCCCTCGCAGTTCGGCGTGTGGGTGCCGGGCATCGGCGCGCTCCTCGGCGACGCCATGGACAAGATGGGCGTGGGCGACACGGTGAAGAGCCTCGTCGTGGACGGCGCGTGGGGCGGCGTCGCGACGGTGCTCGGCTTCGTGCCGGTGATCTTCATCGTGTTCCTCTTCCTGTCGTTCCTGGAGGACTGCGGGTACATGGCGCGCGTGGCGTT
>JAIKZT010000003.1 GCA_024682015.1 Clostridia bacterium | reverse complement strand
GGCTTGTCGGTAAACTGCTTGATGTGCTCGACTTCGGGCAGGTTGCAGTTATGCGGCATGTATACCGGCGGATGCGCCCAGTACCAGGCGTCGTACGTGCCGTTGTCGCAGTTGAACATGTCGTAGCCCGCATCGCCGAGGTACTTGATCGCCTTTTCGGACTCTTCCATGTTGCGGCCGAATTCCTCGAATTCCTCGCCGGGCACGGCGCCTTCGCCGAAGGCCTTCGTCTTGGAAACGACGGAGTAGCGCAGCGATACGGGGAAGTCGTCTCCGCACTGCTTCTTGATCTCCTGGACGATCTCCACGGGGAAGCGGTAGCGGTTCTCAAACGAGCCGCCGTACTGGTCCGTGCGGTAGTTCCAGTTGGCGATGGTGAACTGATCCAGCAGATAGCCTTCATGCACCGCGTGGATCTCCACGCCATCGACGCCGGCCTGCTGCAGCAGGTAGGCCGTCTTGCCGAACGCGGAGACCATCTCCTTGATCTCTTCGATCGTCATGGGACGGGACTTCAGGGACGGATACCAGCGGTTGGGCGTCTCGGACGCGGACGCGCAGGCGTATTCCACGTCGAGGAAGGGTTTGGCGACTTTGCCGAACGCGGGCTTCTCCAACATGTCGACCATCATCTGGTTGATGGCCATGGAGCGGCCGAATCCGCCGGCGAGCTGAACGAACAGCTTGGAACCGGTCGCGCTGAACTCGGGCATCCACTTCGCCAGATCCTTGAACATCTGCTTGTTCGTGTGGAGCCAGCGGCGGCCCATCGTATCGCGCACGCACTGCATGCCGGGCAGCACGAGGCCGACGTTGTTCTGGGCGCGGTTCAGGATATGCCAGGCAGCTTCCCTGTCGAAATGGCACGGTTCGAGCCAGCCGAACAGGGATGTGCCGCCCATGGAAGGCTGGACGATGCGGTTCTTGATCTCCACATTCCGGATCTTCCAGGGGGTGAATAACGGTTCGAATTTCTTATCCATGCAAGCCTCCTTAGGGGTATCGGCTGCAGGAATGCCCCTGCAGCCGCGTTATTTTGCGTTATAAGCGTATTTCTTGCTCTGATCGGTCAGTTTTTAGGCTTCAGCGGTTTTACCCCCTGAATTCGGCCTTATTTTGTCCGAAATGCAGTTCCTTCATGCCCTCCACTTCGTCGCAGATGGGCTTCAGGTTGCAGCTGCTACAGTCCGTCGGCATGCCCTCGAGGATCTTCGACAGCGTCAGCGTGATGTCGTGCACCGTCTTCGCCTCCTCAGCCAGCTTCTTATAATCGACGTCCGGATCCGTGACGAACACGAGTTTGACCGCGCGGATGTGCGGGTCACCCTTGTAGCGGCGGATGTAGTCGCAGCCGACGCGCTCGAAACTGATGCCCGCGGCCTTCGCCTTTTTGCTGATCCGCACCTGCTCGCGGTGGTTTTCCGCGGACGTGCGCACCATGTAGCCTTCCGGGAATACGTGGTACTTTACGAAGTCGATGTCCTGGATCGCCCGGAACAGAGGCTCCGTGTCGCCCTCCTCCGCCTTGATGTCGTCGATGAGGATGAAGGCCAGCCGCGCGAACGGCACGGAACCGCCGATCTCGGAAAGATCCTTCCCGATGACGATCACTTCGTCCCGCGCCACGAGAGACGCATCCGACGTGACGCACGAGAAGTTGACGGCCGGCTTTCCGTCGCCGCCCAGCTCGTAGGCCGCTTCGCGCTGCATCACCAGCTCGCTCTCGCCGCTGTCCTTCCAGGCCTTCTGCGCCTCGTAAGCGTATCTTCTGGCAGGCTTTTGCGACAGCCGCGCAAGCGCTTCCCTGATAATGGGGTCGTACAGCTGCATATCAGAACTTGATGTCCGTCTTCTTGCGGTCGAAGATCTTGTTCACCTGAACGTAAGACCAGCCCAGAAGTTTCTGATCCAGGTTCCAGAAATATACGATGAACAGCACGCCGCTGACCGCGCCCAGGACCTTCAGGATCCCACCGAGGACCTTGCAGACCGCCTTGCGGCGCGCCTTTTTCTTGGCCTTGGCCTTCTTCAACGCTCTTCTTTCACGAAATGTCATGGAAAAACTCCTTTCCTGCGCTTATGCCTTCGCGAGCCCCTTCTGGCGCGCGTATTCCGCTGCGCCCAGCGCGCCCATGAGCTGCGGGTCGGTCTTCAGGTCGATGACCTTCAGCTTCAGCACGTGCTCGATGGCCTGCTTGAGCCCGGCGTTCTCGGCGCAGCCGCCCGTCAGCGTGATGCTGTCGGTGGCGCCGGCCTTCTTGGCCATG
>JAIKZT010000296.1 GCA_024682015.1 Clostridia bacterium | reverse complement strand
TCATGAGGTGGTAGTGGTCACCCGCCTCGGCGAAGCGGATCCAATCCGCCAGCCGGGCCTGTACGGTCTCGTTCGCAAACGGCGCCGAAACCGCCACGACCAGCTTCTCCACCAGATCCGGCCAGTCCGCCGCCAGCGTCTGAGCGATCATGCCGCCCTGGGACACGCCCAGCACGCAGGCCTTCTCCACGCCCAGCGCCTGCAGCGCCTCCGCCTGGTCCGAGGCCATGTCCCGGATCCTATAGCCCTCCGGCAGATCCTCCCGGCGGCTGAACATATAGACTGTCCATCCGCCGAAGTAGGGCCGGTAGGGTCCCGCCAGCAGCAGCGCCTTGCCGCGAACTGTCGCCAGTCCGTCCGAAAGCCCGGGCAGCACGGCACAAACCCTCGAGCCATGTCCGAAAGCCGCATATTCCATTCTCGAGTCCCCGACAGGGACAGAGCCGCCGCGAATCACCATGCAAAACTCTCCCAATCAGTCGTTCTGGCCGCCCAGCGTCTTCTTCACCTCGTCCTCCGCCTTGGAAATGGGCAGGGAGAAGGCCTTCTCGCGCAAGGCATAGAACTCCTTCAGATCGTCCTTCATCACGCCGTCCCACTCCTTCGCGAAGCGGCCGCTGCGAATCGTTTCGTACTGGTCCTCCAGCCATTTGCGGATCGGCGCAGGATCCACCTGGCCGAAGCGGCTCATCTGGCCGTACTGGCTCGTCCGGGAGTGCAGGGGCAACTGTTTGAACAGCCCCACGTCCGCCATCTTCTCCATCATGAAAGCCGGTTCCCTGGACATGTACAACTCGTACAGGATGGCCTCGGGGCTGTGACCCTTCTCGATGAGCATCTCGAACGCCTGATTCATGACCGTCATGATCATCGGCCACGTACCCTGTTCGCTCAACAGGTCCAGATACGTCTCCTCCTCGAAGCTCGATTCGATCGCGCCGCACTTCGTTGCGCCGATGGCCTTGCACAGACCCAGCGCGATGTCCATGGCCTGACCCGACGCATCCTGCCGCACTACCACATAGCAGGGGAAACCATGCCCGCTTACATAGGTCTCGCGCACGCCGCTGCCGATCATGCGAGGAGCTACCATGATCACGTCCAGGTCGGCGCGCGGCACGATGTGCCCGAACGTAACGTTGTAACCCGAAGCAAAGTTGACGACCGCGCCCGGGTGCAGCTGCGGTTCGATCTCGCTGCGGTAGATCTCCGGCGCCACCTCGTCCGGCAGCAGCAGGAAGACGATGTCCGCCTTGCCGCTCGCCTCCGCGATGGGGTACACAGGAAACCCGTCCTCGTTCGCCACGGTCCAGGATTCATCCCGGATCGAGCCGACGACGATGTCCGCCACCCCGCTGTCGCGCATGTTCAGCGCCTGCGCGCGCCCCTGATTTCCATAGCCGATGATCGCAACGGTCTTTCCTGCTACCGCGGAAAGATCCGCGTCCTTGTCGTAATAGATTCTTGCCATGATGCTGTCCTTCCCACCTTTTACGGTACTATGCAAACGAGCCGTCCTCGTCCGGATCCTCGTCTTCGGCTTCCTCGCGATCCATCTCTTCCTGCATGATCGCAAAGTCGATGGCCTCGTCCTGCCAGTCCAACCGGCCGTCGCCGTTCCAGTCTATTCCTAAAACCATGTGTCTCCTTTCCGCGCCTGCCGCAGCGCGCGGTACGCAAGAGTCGCATAGCCCTGGCACACGGCCGCTCCGTTACACGCCGCGGCATACGCCGTATGCGGATCCACATCCCGGGTGTATTCGTAGACGACATTGTCGCAGATCCAATCGTGGATGACCCGTATCTTTCCGTAATCGTCCTTATCCCCAAACGTCATGGAGGCGAACGCGCTGTCGATGGCGGCGGTCACCGCGGCTTCCTGCGCCTTTGTCGTGCGAAACACCGGCCAGATCCTTACCGCATACCGAATGCCGCCATCCACCGCGTCTTCGGACGTCTGACGCGACCAGCTCTCAAGCGCCTTATAGATGTAGTCCCCCTCATCGGGCACGCCCGTGTGAGCCAGCGCTCTCTCCCACAGATCCTGAAAGGCAGCCTCTGCATCGCCCCCGTACGGATCCTCCGCCAGAGGGCAGTCCAAGGTGACCGAGATCTCTTCCGCCCGCTCTTTCATCTGCCCCCGGACGTATGCGGCCGCATCCTCGGCGGACGTGAAGCTTTCCGCATAGGAGGCCTCCGTCCCCAGCGCCAGGATCAGCAGCAGGAGCAGAAAAACCGTTTGAATAAGCCTGTTTCTTTTCATCTTCCAATACTTTCAGGTCCGCCCGCGACTGTGACGAGGCGGATCTGGATAAAGGTTCAACCGAATGCTGAAATGGAGTTACATCGGGCCATG
>JAIKZT010000280.1 GCA_024682015.1 Clostridia bacterium | reverse complement strand
ATGATCTCCGACTCCGAAGCCATCTGGCTGCTGGAGACGGTGGACCGTCACTGGGCGGCCAAGCGGATCAAGGGCATCTATCCGATCTCCAACCTGTACACGATCGGTGAGGAGTACGACGAGTGCTCGACGGGGCTGGTCGATTACGCTATCGCAAACGGCCTGCACGATCCGAGACGTCCCTTCAACTTCTCCAAGAGCTTCGTGCTGCTGAACACGCGCACGCTGTCGGGCTATCCCAGAGAGATGCGCGCCCACGAGATCATCCGCCAGTTTGGCAACCGCAAGTACACGACCGACGACATGTGGACGATCCTGCGCGACCACTTTGAAGGTTCCATGCTCGAACCGCGCTGGGGCGCTGCGGCGACGCTGGCCGCGGGCATCTGCATGCACGGCTGCGAACCCGGGCCCTGCCAGTCGGCGGCGTCCATGGTGATGGAATACAGAAAGCCGGACTTCAAGATGACGAAGTTCGTGTACTGGGCGAGCATGGCTCCCCCGTGCAGCGCGTTCCCCCTGCCGATCTTCAACATCGGGTACGTGCCGGAAGCGATGGGCCGCGGCACGAACAAGTACTCCGCGGATTCGTTCTGGTGGAAGGCCAAGCGGCTGCAGGTGGACGTGGAAGCGGACTATCCGAAGTACAGCCAGTGGATCCGCGAGGAGCGGCGCTATCTGGACGGGCTGTTCCATCAGGCGTCGGAGCGCGCGCTGCAGGCGGCGGACATGCTGCTGAAGCAGGGCAGCGATAAGGCAGCCGAGGAGCTGCTGCGCGGCTGCACGGACGATTGCTTCGCGCGGGTGAACGCGTCCATGGACGCCCTGATCGAAAAGATCGAAGCGGACGTCCGCGAAAACGGCACGGACGTCTTCCGCGTCAAGAACCACAAGGCGTTCTGCGCGAAGACCGGCCTGCCCATTCCCATCTAAGGCTGTATTAAAACCGTTTTGCCGGGTTGCTTTCCCTGCCTCGATGCGGCGCAGCTGCCGTTTCGAAGGGATGAGCCACAGAATGATGTGTCCCATTCGGCATTCCGGCGGGATGGGACACATCGCCGGGCAGGATCATGTGACCCAAACAGTTTTTTCCCCTGTCGGGTCACATTTATATGTGACCCCTGCCGCGGCGAGCCAGCGGGGCTCACCAGGCATTTCGGACTACGTCGGATCATGAATGTGTGAGTCAGGAGAAACGTCCCCTGACTTATGGATCACGAGCGCGTGAGTCAGGAGAAACGTCCCCTGACTCTCCAGGAGGTAAATATGCAAGTCATCAGCAAGGAATACGTGGAAAAGGAACTGGCCCGGTATAAGACGCCGGGCATGGGCGTCGGGGTCATCAAGGACGGCAAGGTGCTGTTCGCGGGCGGCTTCGGGTATAAGGACCTGGAGACGAAGGAGCCCATCGACGCCGATACGCTGTGGGGCATCGCGTCCTGCAGCAAGAGTTTTACGGCGACGCTCATCGG
This sequence comes from Clostridia bacterium, assembly GCA_024682015.1. Taxonomy (GTDB): domain Bacteria; phylum Bacillota; class Clostridia; order Peptostreptococcales; family Anaerovoracaceae; genus RUG11894. The sequence goes on along the minus strand of JAIKZT010000280.1, from coordinate 1,128 downwards.
CATGCTTGCCGACGACGGCGTGCTTGAGATCGACAGGCCCATCAAGGAATACCTGCCCGATTTCAAGATGTACGATCCGTTCGCCACGGCGCAGTGCACGCTGCGCGACATGCTCTGCCACCGCACGGGGCTGGCTGGCTACGACGCGGTGTGGTCCGACACGACCATCACGGACCGCGAGGAGCTGTGGAAGAGGCTGCAGTACCTGAAGCCTAACCTGCCGTTCCGTTACAAGGCGCAGTACAACAATTACATGGTGACGATGGCGGCTCACGTGGCCGAGAAAGTGACCGGCCGCAGCTGGGACGAGCTGACCGAAGAGCGCATCTTCAAGCCCCTGGGCATGACCCGCAGCAGCACGCTCGTGAAGTATCTCGACGAATCCGAGAACGTGTGCAGTTCGTACTGGCCCGGCGAAGACGGGCCGTTCAAAGTGGCTCACTGGAACTCCGACGTGAGCGCACCTGCCGGCGGGATCAACTCGACGATCAACGACATGCTGAAGTACCTCGACTTCCACCTGAAGCGCGGCGTGCTGCCCGACGGCACGCGGCTCATGCAGGAGGAGACCATGCGCGACCTGCACATGCAGAACGTGCGCTACACGCTGTGGCCCTGGCGTTTCAAGGAGGTGTCGCCGGTCGGCGGCTACGCCATGGGCTGGTACAACGACAATTACCGGGGCGAGCCCATGTACTGGCACCTGGGCGAGATCGAGGGTTTCGGCACGCTGCAGTGCTGCCTGCCGAACAGCCAGATGGGCATCATCCTGTACAATAACCTGCAGTGCCCGGACATCCTCATCCAGTGCTCGGTGCTGTACACGATCATCGATAACGTGCTGGGTTTCGAGCCGGTGGACTGGAGCGAGCGCATGTGGTCCGTGAGGGACATCAAGGGCAATATGCACGGCGACTGGAAGCTGGATCTCGTGGGCGCAGGCCCGGCCATCGCCGCGCCTGCCTGCCATCCGCTGGCAGACTACGCGGGTCTTTACGCGGAGCCCGGCCACGGCATCGCGGAGATCGAGGTCTCCGGCGACACGCTGTACATGACTTGGCGCGGGGTCACCCAGGAGATGATCCACCACACCTACGACGTGTTCCGCATCCCCGAGGTGAAGATGGA
>JAIKZT010000274.1 GCA_024682015.1 Clostridia bacterium | reverse complement strand
TCCGTCCGCTTGTGATCGCCCGTCAGGATGACGTACTGGCTGATCTGCGGCGAGATGACGGTGACCCCGTCGATCTTCTCCATCTTGGCGAGCGTGCGGTCGTCCAGCTTGTTCTGCTGGCTGTTTCCACCGCCGGAGCCCCAGCTGTACACGTTGATGATGTGCAGGTTTCCGTAGGATTCCAGCTGTTCCTGGAAGCCCTGGGACAAGCCTAGGCCCAGCGAGAGCATGACGACGATGGCCATGGTGCCGATGACGACGCCGATGACGGAGAGGATGGTCCTGGTTCTGCGGCGGAGTAGATTGCCGAAGCAGAGCTGCAGAATATCCTTGTTATTCATCGAGTTCCAGTGCCTCCGCCTTTGCTTTCTTGTGCTTCTTCACCAGTTTGACCGCTACGATGAGCGCGATGAGCGCGCCGAGGCCGATGAGGCCCTTGCCCCACAGAGGCAGGCCCTGCTTGACCGGCTCCACGGGCATGTCCATGCCCGGATCCTCCCAGACGGGCGCGGGCTGGATGTTGAACGTGAATTCCTTCTCGAGCGACTTCTCTTCGCCTTCTTCGTTTTCGTAGGTGAACGTGGCCTTGCCCTTCATCTCGCCCTCTTCGTTGGGGAAGAAGTTGAACGAGAAGTAATCGCTGCGGCCGGGCTGCATGTTGCCCACGTAGTTGGAGGCGTCTCCGTCCACGGTGAAGTCGCCTTCCACGGACACGCGCAAGTTGTTGAGCGTCGTCTTGCCCATGTTGTAGTAGCGGATGGACACGTAGCCCTGCTCGCCGGCCATGAGGTAGCCGGGGTCGAGGACGTCGTCCACCACGAGGCGGTCTTCCTGTGTAACGGGGATCGTGATGCTGTCGGAGGAGCTGAACGTGCCGCCGTCCATGTCTTCATAGGACATGGAGACGGACAGCGCGCAGATCTGCGGCATGGTGGAGCCGCGCACCGTCATGGGCATCAGGTGACCCACCGAAGCGCCGGAGGCGATGCTGTTCACAAAGAAGCTGTTGCTGCCCTCCGAAGGCAGGATGTTCGCGCCGCTCTCCTGCACCGTTACCTTGATGTTGCGCAGGGTCTTGCCCGACGTGTTCGTAATGGTGAGGTTCAGCGGGAAATCGCTCCCGGCCAGCACATTCGTGCCGCCGAAGCTGTAGTCCGTGACCATCAGGATGGGGTTGGAAACGCCGCCGCCCGATCCGCTGCTGTCGCCCTTCAGCGCAACAAGGATGGGGTAGCTGCTCTCGATCTGGTCGTTGTCCGGATCCATGTAGCGCATGTCGACCGTCAGGTTGGCCTGCGTGCCGGAAGCGTCCTTGACGGAGCGCAGCGCGATGGACGCGTCCGCGGCTTCACCCGCCGCGATGGAGTCGATCTTGATGTAGCTGCTGCCCGCGGGAACCACGAGGCCGGAGGGTTCGAGCACGTTCACGATGACGTTATGGATATCGCGGGAACCGGTGTTGAGCAGCTTCATCTTCAGCGTGAAATTCGCGCCCTTGGCGATCTGGCCGCTGCCGTAATCGAAGGAATCCACGATCAGCAGAGGCTTGGTCTCGTCGGACGCAGCCTTGCCCGAGACCGGGATGTAGATGGCTTCGGTAGCGGTCTTGGTTTCGTCACCCTTTACCCCCGTAACGGTGACGGAGATGGGATAGCTGCCGCTGGTCATCCCCGCGTCGAGCAGGAGCGGATAATCCACGGAAGCCGTACCGCCGATGGCGAACGTGCCGATGTTGCGCGTGGCGGGGCCGCTCTGGATGGTCATGCCCGACGGCATGTCTATCGTGACCCGCGCATTTTTCATGGAGCTGTTGCCCCGGTTGAACAGGGAAAACTTCACAAAGTTGACCTCGCCGGCCGTCAGGTGGTCCGCGCCCTGGATCGTGCAACCGACCTCGATGGCTGCCGTGCCCAGCGAGGAGAAGCTGTCGATGTTCTCCACGATGTCCACGAATACGTACTGGCTGGAAAGGACGCTGCCGCCGGAGGCGTCGACGGCCTGCAGCGTAAGCGTGTAATAGCCGGTTTTGGCGCGCTCATCCGCCGTGAACGACAGCGTCGCCTTCGACTTTCCGTTCAGCACGCCCGTCGCGCCGTCCGTGGTGATGTCCTTGTCCGGCGAGATCAGCTGCAGGCGGTAGCCGGCGTCGGTTTCGGGCTCGGCTTCCACGTTCACGTAGGACGTGCTCCCCTGGACGACGAACAGCGTGCTGTCCACCGTCATTTTGACGCTGCCGGCCGCAAAGACGGACGCGGGCAGCATGGTGCAGAGCAGGACCGCGAGGGCCAGCACTGCAAGGATGTTACGGATCGATCTCATGTTTCTCAATTCCTCTTCTCTATGTTGATGATGTTGCCGTCGGCAATGGTGACGATCTTGTCGGCGTAGTCCGCGATGGAACGGTCGTGGGTGACCAGGATGAGGGTCTGCCCGTTCTCCTTGACCTGCTTGCTGATCAGGTCCATCACGTCCTTCGTCGTGTGGGAATCCAGGTTTCCGGTGGGTTCATCCGCGAAGATGATCTTCGGCTTTCCGACCAGCGCCCGCGCGATGCCCACGCGCTGCTGCTGGCCGCCGGACATCTGGTTGGGCCGGCGCGCCTCGTAGCCCTCGAGCCCCACGTTCTTCATGGCTTCCTTCGCGGCTTTCGTGCGTTCTGCTTTCCCCACGCCCCGCAGCATGAGAGGCAGGCCCACGTTCTCCAGCGCCGTCATGCTGGGCATGAGGTGATAGGCCTGAAAGATGAAGCCTATGTTCTTCTGGCGGAACAGCGTTACCTGCGCCTCGTTCAGCTTGTGGATCGGGACTTTGCCGATCCAGATCTCGCCCTTCGTGGGCCGCTCGAGCCCCGCGACCATGTTCAGGAACGTGGATTTGCCCGAGCCCGACGTACCCAGAAAACAGACGAATTCGCCCTTGTAGATGTCCAGGCTGACGTCGTCGAGCGCGACGACTCTCTCTTCTCCCATCCGGTAAACCTTGCGCACATGGTTTACGCGGATCAATGCATTTTCATCCATATGCATTCCCCCTTGCGTGTATTTGCCGCCCGGCGTGACCCGCCCAGGCGCGCCATATAAGTGTACTACATTCAGTAGTACAGTTCAAGCCCTAAAAAGCATCGCGGCCTGAAGCCCTGCAGCCCGCCGAAGGGACGAACCCTTATTCTATAGACCGGAAACTCCGCGCCGAAGTTGCATAAAGGGGGCGAAACCGCCCCCTTTTTTCTGCCGTTTATTGGATCTTTACGCGCAGGAAGGTCTTTTTGCCCTTCTTGAGCAGGATGCCGTCCTCGCCGAACATGTCCGCCGTGACGACCATCTTGGGGTCGGTCATCTTTTCGCCGTTCATCAGCAGGCCGCCCTGGTTGATCGTGCGCACGCCCTCGCCGTTGGAGGGGACGAGCCCCGCCATGCGGATGAACGCCGCCAGCCCGACGCCTTCGCCGAGGTCAGAGGCGCTGAGCACCTTCGTGGGCACGTCCGCCATGCCGGCGCCGCCGGCGCCGAACGCCGCTCGTGCAGCTTCCTGAGCTTTCGTCGCTTCCTCTTCGCCGTGGACAAGCTTCGTGACCTCGAAGGCCAGCACTTCCTTGGCGTGATTGATCTCCGCGTCCTTGAGCGCGCTCAGGCGTTCGACCTCTTCCATGGGCAGGAACGTGAGCATGCGCAGGCACTTGTTCACGTCCGCGTCGTCCACGTTGCGCCAGTACTGGTAGAAATCGTACGGGGAGCAGCGGTCCGCTCTCAGCCACAGGGCGCCCTTCTGGGATTTGCCCATCTTCGTGCCGTCGGACTTCGTGAGCAGCGCGAACGTCATGCCGTAGTAGTTATCCCTGCCGAGCAGGCGCCTGGCCAGGTCGCGGCCGCCGAGGATGTTGCTCCACTGGTCGTTGCCGCCGAACTGGATCTTGCAGTCGATGTCTCTGGCGAGGCAGTAGAAGTCGTAGCTCTGCAGGAGCATGTAGTTGAATTCCAGGAACGACAGGCCCTTCTCCATGCGCTGCTTGAAGCATTCCGCCCGCAGCATGTCGTTGACGGAGAAGTGGCGGCCGATGTCGCGCATGAACTCCAGGTAGTTGACGTTGCGCAGCCAGTCGGCGTTGTTGACGCAGATGGCCTTGCCGGGCGCGGGCTCCTTGTTCTGGCCGCCCTTGCCGAGCACGCCCTCGCCCTGGACGTGCTTCCAGTCCTCGTCGAATTCGAGGAACTGGTCGAACAGCTTCTTGAAGGCGCGGCCGTTCTCGTCGATCTGCTCGGGCGTCATCATCGGGCGGGCATCGGTGCGTCCGGACGGGTCACCCAGCATGGTGGTGCCGCCGCCGATGAGCACGACAGGCGTGTGGCCGTACTTCTGCATGTACATCATGATGATGACCTGCATGAAATGCCCCACGTGCAGGCAGTCCGCCGTCGCGTCGAAGCCGATGTAGAACTT
>JAIKZT010000283.1 GCA_024682015.1 Clostridia bacterium | reverse complement strand
ACGACGAGATCCTCGAGTGCCACTACATCACGGGCGAATACGACTACGTGCTGAAGATCACCACGAAGAACACGTCCACGCTTGAGACGCTCATGAACCGCATCAAGAGCATCAACAGCATCAAGCACACGCAGACGAACGTCATCCTCTCCACGATCAAGAACAAGCATAGCGTTGCACCCATCGCGACGAAGTACTAAAAGAAGCGAACAAGCAAAGGCCCTCCTGAAAAGGCGGGTCTTTTTTACGGTCTAACTGTTATCTTCAGCCCTTCGGAGGAAAGGGTTCACGCTTATAATCGGCTACCGTCAGTTTTTCCAGCCCGGCGCCGCACCTGACCCTGGAGCAGTAAACCTGCGTGCACTTTCTGTACTTGCGGAACGTTTCGCGGGCGCCGTCTTCATCCGCATACACCTGCCAGTAGCCGGAGCACTTCGCCTTGGATGCCCCTTCGCGGATGAATCCGCGCACGTCGCTGGCCGGATAGCCCAGAAACAACCCGATCTCGTGGGGAAAGTCCTCGCAGCTGCGCAGCTTCTCCCAGAGCATCGCCAGGCACCGGGACTCGCTGCCGCAGGGGTAACCCAGGCCCTTCAGGATGCTGCCGGCTTCTTCGTTCTCCAGGTCCTCCCGCAGCCGTTTCGGCCGGTAGAGATACAGCAACGCCTTCTCCTGCGTATACCGAAGCGGGATGATCCGAAGCCCCTTCGGACCAAGCATGCGGTTGAGTTCCCGCAGCTGACCCTCCAGGCATTCCCGGTCTTCACATTCCGTTGTAAACATATTGGCCGTCTTCAGCCCGGCCAGCGTCGGTGAGCAGTGCATCACCAGCGTTTCGTCCGACATGGTCCTCTCCCCAAGACGCCCTGCCCGGCTGCGGCCCCCATAGCCGCAGCCTGCGCAAGCGTCTGTTTTCTGTGCTTTTGTAGTCGTCCTGCAGAAGGCGAGGGGAAGGAGAAAACCCCGTCGCTCATAGTTAGCCTTCGCTAACCAACGGTCCGAATAAATGGTTAGCCTTCGCTAACCTCACTTATATTAAACCACGGCCTTCGCCGCCTGTCAACCTCTTTTTACGAAAAAACCGGGCCTGCCCTTCGGCAAGCCCGGCAATGCTGGCACCCCCACGCGGAATCGAACCACGAACAAAGGTTTAGGAAACCTCCGTTATATCCATTTAACTATGAGGGCGAGACAAAGCCCGCGAAGCGCGGGCAATTCCCGGAAATAAGCGGGGAACCGATGTCTGATTCATGGCAGCTCCCCGCAGACTTAACTACTATACACTAAAGCTGCGCTTTGCGCTACTTCTTTTTCTTATTTTTCTGCGCGTTTTTCGCTTTTTCTGCGGCGGCCTTGCGCTTGGCCTCCTTGCGCATCCGCACGGACCTGGGGATGCGACCGCCGGCGGCGGTAATGGACTTGGGCCCGGTCACCCGGTAGATGCCCTCCTGGCGCAATTCGCTGCGCAGGTCGGAATCGCCGAGCTCCGCCAGTTCCTCTTCCATCTCCTTGCGCTGCTGCGCCTTCTTCTCTTCGCGCTTGATCCGCTCCGCTTCGGCCTTCGCCTTGCTCCGTTCGACCTTCTCGCGCTCCTTGGCGACGATGGCCTGCGCCTCTTCGAGGGAGATCCCCTTCGCCTTGGCCAGCTTGTACGGGTTGAGGCTGTCCTCGAGCGCCCTTTCGGCCGCCTTCGGATCCTCCTGCTCCTGTGTCTTTCTGGCCTGGCGCGCCGTCGCGCCGAACATGACGACCATGAGCAGCGCCATCAGGCCCATGGAGATGAAGCCGTCTGTACGGAGGTTACGCGTGCGGAACGTGGTGGTCTGACCCGTCGCAAGCGTGCTGCCGGACGAAGAAACGACCCCGGGAAAAACGGTGAACGTGTACTCGGTGTCCGCTTCCAGATCCGAATCCAGCACGAGCCACAGCTCGTCGGGGTACTTGCTCGCGTTGTAGACGATGTCGAACGCCTGCGCGTTTCCTTCCGGATCATCGATGCGGAATTTATCCTTGTTCGCGGCGATGGCGCTTTCGTCCATCATGTCCTCGCTGAAACGGACCTTCACCGCCATGTTGGCCGGCTGATATCCCTTGGAACCGTCCTTGGGCGAAATGTCCAGGATCTCAAGGCTTCCCGCGTACACCGCTGAGCCTGCCAGCATGACGAGCGCCAGCACGAGGCACAGCAAAGAGACTGTTTTCTTCATTAGATGTTTTCCTCCAGGTTTTTATTCTTATCGCCGCGCAGTTTCCGGAAGAAACCCTTCAGCAGCGAGCTGCAGTCCTCCTGCAAGACGCCCGTCACGAGCTTGACGCGGTGGTTGAGCCGCTCATCCGTGACGATGGCGTTCAAGGATACGCACGCCCCGGCCTTCGGATCGAGCGCGCCGACGTACAGCGCGTCCAGGCGGGCGAGCACGATGGCCCCCGCGCACATGCTGCAGGGCTCCAGCGTAACGTACATGCTGCACCCCGGCAGGCGCCAGCCGCCGAGATTCTTCAGCGCGTCTTTGATCGCGTTCATCTCCGCATGGCACGTGGGATCCTTTTCCTCTTCGGTCGTGTTGCGGCCCCGTCCCACGACTTTGCCGTCCTTTACGATGACGCAGCCGATGGGCACCTCGCCGGCGTCACCCGCCTTGCGGGCTTCCTCGAGCGCCAGCCGCATGTAGGTCTCATGCATATCCATCTTGTTATTTTATCATAAACGAGGGGGTCTATTCAAGGTGAAACTTATCCTGTTCCAGCCGCTGCGCCGCGTAGAGGCTGTAGTGTCCGGACAGCATGTAGGAAAGGCTGCAGCAGAGCGCGAACAGGATGAGGCTCTGCCCGCCGAACAGCTCGAACGACAGCAGGATGCTGGCGATGGGGCAGTTCGTGACCCCGCAGAACACCCCCGTCATGGACAGCGCCGCGGCAAAGCCCGGATCGAGCCCTAAAAGGGGGCCGATCACGGCGCCGAACGTGGAGCCGATGAAGAACGTGGGCACGATCTCGCCGCCCTTGAAGCCGGCCTCAAGCGTGAGCGCCGTGATGATCATCTTCAGCAGAAAGGCCTCCGGCGCGGCGTCGCCCTGCAGAGCCCGGACGATCACCTCGCCGCCAGCGCCGTTGTAATCCCGCGTGCCGAGGATCGTCGTGATGGCCGCCACGAAAAGGCCCGCTGCGATGATGCGCTGATAGGGATTTTTCAGATTCGTTTCATAGAACTTGCCGACGTGTTCCATCGTCAGGCAGAACAGGATGGCCACCACCGCGCACAGCGCGCCGAGGACGATGACGGAGCCGGAGGCCCGCAGCGACAGGTCCATGAAGCAACTGACCGAGAAGGCCGTCGCTTTCACCCCCATCGCCATGGCGATGACCCGCGCCACGATGGCTGACAGCAGGCAGGGAAACAGCGCCACGTAATGCAGCGCGCCGCCCGTCACCTCCATGGCGAAGATGGCCGCAGCCAGAGGCGTTCCGAACAGGCCTGAGAAGCCCGCCGCCATGCCGCACATCGTGACGATGCGCAGATCCATGTGGCTCAGCCGGAACTGCCGGCCGATATAATTGGCGATGGATCCGCCGATCTGCAGCGCCGCGCCTTCGCGACCGGATGACCCGCCCGTGAGATGCGTGAGCGCGGAGGCCAGGAAGATGAGCGGCGCCATGCGGATGGCGATGCCCTCGTCCTTCTCCACGGCGATCAGCACGCGGTTCGTGCCCAGCGGGTGATCGATGCCGCTCAGCCGGTAGCAGGCCACAATGGCCACGCCCGCCAGCGGCATGAGCCATACCAGCCAGCCGTACTGCTGGCGCGCCTCGGTCGCCGCCTCGATCGTAAAGCCGAAGACGGCCGCCACGGCGCCGCAGACGGCGCCGATCACGAGGGCGTAGACGCACCACTGCGCGACGTCGATCATGTTATAGGAAACGGCGCGACCGACCTTGCTGATCCGCCTGTTGGGAAAATTGCTTGGAAACTTGGGTATTTTCATGAATATCTGAATTAACGGATGAATTTATACGGGAGGCGGGCCGGCATGCCGCAGGAGATCTCGTTGCTGAGGGTGTCGCAGACGTCCGCGAAATCGCCCAGTTTGATCTCCTTGTCGCCCTGCCGCCCGATGAGGACGACCTCGTCGCCCACCTTGACGTCCGGCACGTCCGTCACATCGATCATGAACTGGTCCATGCACATGTTGCCGATGGTCGGCGCGAAGCAGCCGTTCACAATGACTCTGCCGCGGCCTGCACCCCAGTACCGGGGCAGTCCGTCCGCGTAGCCCAGCCCCAGCGTCGCGATCTTGCTGGGCCGGTCCGTGCGTCCGCTGCGGCCGTAGCTGATGGAGAAATTGTCCGGAACGTCTTTGAGCTGGGTGATGACCGCCTTGACCGTCATGACCGCCTCGACGCCGGGCAGCTCCACGCAGGAGTCCTGATAGCGCCCGTAGAGGCTTCCGCCCGGTCGGCACAGGCCGTAGTGAAGCTCTTTGCGATGGCTCGTAGCCGGGGAATTGGCCAGCGAGTTGCAGGGCATCTCCAGCCCCTTGGCGCGCAGGCCTTTCAGCACGTGCTCGAACCGCGCGTGCTGCTGGTCGCTCCAGTATTTATCTTCAAAGTCTTCGCAAGAGAGATGGGAGAAGATGCCGATCATCTTCAGGCCCGGATAGGTGCTGGCCTCGTAGATCTCCTCGACGCAGGCCGGGTCATCCCACTGATAGCCGATGCGGCCCATGCCCGTGTCGACGACGCCCATCACCTCGATCTCCATGCCGCGCTTTACGGCCTCGTCCGACAGCGCCTTCGCGTATTCCAGGTTCTGCACGAGGGTCACGACGTTGTATTCGCAGACCGTCTCCACGAACATCGGCGGCGTGAGCGCGAACAGGACGATGCGGTCGGCGGGGTCGCCGTAGCTGCGCAGTTCGATCGCCTCGGACAGAGCCGCCACGCCGTAATCCGTAATGCCATTCGCCTTGAAGACGGGATAGCATTCCTTCATGCAGTGGCCGTAACAGTCCGCTTTGACCACCGCCAGCGCCTTCGCCCCGGGCGCGAGCCTCTCCAGGACCAGCTTCGTGTTCTTGTCGAGCACCCGCAGGTCGATCTCTACCCAAGCCGGGCGGTTCATCCATTTTTCCATCCTGTTCCTCCTCTTTGTGCGCGCATCGTTCGGATTGCTAAAATACCATTTTTAGTATATCTTTAAGAGAGACTGTTTTCAATCAATTTGGAGGCTGCTATGGAAAAAATCGCTCTGGTTACCGGCGCATCCGGCGGAATCGGCTCCGCCTGCGCCAAAACGCTCGCCCGGGAAGGATACCGCGTCGTCGTCCACTACTGCGCATCCCGCGAGGAGGCGGAGCGCATCGCCTCGCGCATCGGCGGGATCGCCCTGCAGGCCGACCTGCGCTCGGAAGCCGAGGCGGACGCTCTCGTCGACGACGTGCTGGGCACTTACGGGCGCATCGACGCGCTCGTCAACTGCGCCGGCATCTCGCTGTCGGGCCAGGTCCAGGACACGGCCAGCGCCGACTGGGACCTGCAGATGGCGACGAACGCCACGTCGTGTTTCCTCATGACCCGCGCCGTCCTTCCCTCCATGATCGAAGCGCGCAGCGGCGTCATCATCAACATCTCGTCCATGTGGGGCATTGCGGGCGCCTCCTGCGAAGCCGCTTACTCCGCTTCGAAAGGCGCCGTCATCGCCTTTACGAAGGCCGTCGCCAAGGAAGTCGGCCCGTCCGGCATCCGGGTCAACTGCGTGGCGCCGGGCGTCATCGAGACAGCCATGCTCGACCGCTACAGCCGCGAGGACCTGCAGGCGCTGGCGGACGAAACGCCCCTCGGCCGCCTCGGAGACCCCCAGGACGTCGCGGACGCCGTAGCCTTCCTCGCCTCCGAGCGCGCCAGCTTCATCACCGGCCAGGTGCTGTCCGTAGATGGCGGCTTCATCCTTTGAGACACGGGGTCCCACGAGCTTCCTCAGGCTGCCAAAATGGGACAAAGAACCGTCCCCATGTCTCACTGCAACGCGGGGCGAGGTTTTCCGGTCTATAGAGGCGTAAGGGGGTAATCCACATGAAACAAAATAAAACGAAATACATTGCCAGAAGGCTGCTGGCATTGCTGTTGGCGGGCCTGCTGGCCTTCAGCGTCTGCGGATGCAGCGTAAGCAGCGAGCCGGCGCCGGACGAAAAGCCCGAGACGCAGACGCTGCCGGAAATAGCGGAGGAGGCGCCTCAAAACGAAACGGAAAACACGGAGGAGAAAACCATGTCGGATCCCGCCAAAACAGCCGAAGATCTGCTGCAGGCTGCAAAAGCCTACGCCTTAGCCATGCCGACGTTCCCTGCCATGGCGCCTTATCCCGACGAGAGCCTCTACTATAAGGGAGACGGCAGCTTCGATTCTGACGGTTTCAATAAAGCTTACAACGCCTGGGAGGAGACCCGCCGCGCGCAGAAAAGCCAGGCGAACGCCTATTCCGGCAAACTGAACGCCTACCTGCAGAAGACCGCAGCCGCTTTCCTGCAGGGCAAGGAGGCGGACAAAAACGCCGTCTGCAGCCCGCTCAACATCTGGATGGCGCTGGCCATGGCGGCCGAGACCGCGGGCGGCGC
>JAIKZT010000267.1 GCA_024682015.1 Clostridia bacterium | reverse complement strand
AAGAACGACGTTGACAAACAGCACATTTCATGTTATAATCGTTAAAAAGCCTGTTGCTAATTTCAACCATTTTACCAGAAGGAACTTTCACGGGATGAAGCGCCCCGGCGTTCCGGCGACCGGATCGCTTCCCGCCCGGTCGTTACGCGCCGACGCCGTCAGCGTTCACGCTTTTTCAGAGGAGGATTCTATGAATTACGCAACACCGACAAAAGACGGCCGCGTGGTCAACCACCCGGCAAAGCGGTCGCGCGCGATGCGCGCGCTGCACGGCGTCCTCTCGGACTGGCAGCTGTATGTGCTGATCGCCCCGGCCGTGGTCTATATATTCCTGTTCAACTATATGCCCATGTACGGCGTTCAGATCGCCTTCAAGAACTTCAAACCCTCCAAAGGCATCTGGGGCAGCCCCTGGGTCGGCCTCAAATACTTTGAAAAGTTCGTCAAGAATCCCCTCTTCGGGCGGCTGATCTGGAACACCATGCGCATCAGCCTTTATTCACTGGCCACGTTCCCGCTGCCCATCATCCTGGCGCTGATGATCAACGAGCTGGACAACCAGAAGTTCAAGAAGAGCGTGCAGATGGTCACATACGCGCCGCACTTCCTGTCCACCGTCGTTGTCTGCTCCATGATCACGCTGTTCTGCAACAAGGACAGCGGCCTGTTTAACCACATAGCGGAGGCGCTGGGAGGTCAGCGGACGGCCTTCCTTGAAAAGGCGAACCTGTTCACGCCCATCTACGTGTGGAGCGGCGTGTGGCAGGGCATCGGCTGGAGCAGTATCCTCTACATCGCGGCGCTGTCCGGCGTGTCGCCGGAACTTGTCGAGGCGGCGCGCATCGACGGCGCGAACCGCCTGCAGATCGTCACGCACGTCAACATTCCCTCCATCATGCCCACCATCGTCATCACGCTGATCATGTCCTGCGGCGGCATCCTCTCCGTCGGGTTTGAAAAGGTCTACCTGCTGCAGAACAAGCTGAACCTGGACACCTCGAACATCATCGCCACCTATGTTTACGAGCTGGGTCTTCTGAATGCCCAGTACTCCGCTTCGGCGGCCATCGGTCTCTTCAACACGATCGTCAACGTCACGCTGCTGCTCATCGTCAATGCGATCGCCCGTCGCATCAGCGAGATCAGCCTGTTCTGAGGAGGCGGAGAAAATGGCAAGCGCGAAAATAACCATGAAGAAAAAAATCCGCCAGACGAAGGCCGACGTGGTGTTCGACGCGTTCAACACCGTGTTCATGGTGATCCTGATGTTCGTGATATTGTACCCGCTGTATTTCACGGTCATCGCGTCGTTTTCAGACCCCTACGCCGTGGTCAACGGCAAGGTGGTCTTCTGGCCCATCAATCCCACGCTTGAGCCCTACGCGAACGTGTTCAAGGAGAACCGCATCTGGATCGGCTATCGCAACAACCTGATCAACGTGCCGCTGGGTACGCTGTGGAACCTGATCCTCACGCTGCCCACGGCCTACGTGCTGAGCAAGAAGAAGCTGCGCGGGCGCGGCCTGTTCGCCACCTACTTCCTGATCCCCATGTACTTCGGCGGCGGCCTGGTGCCCACTTACATGCAGATCAAGAGCATGGGCCTGGTCAACACGCCGTACACGCTGATCGTCCTGAGCGGCCTCTCCATCTATAACATGATCGTCTCCCGCGTGTTCTTCCAGACGTCGATCCCGGAGGACATCTACGAATCCGCCACCATCGACGGTGCGAGCGATTTCCGGCAGTTCTTCCAGATGGCGCTGCCGCTTGCCAAGCCCATCATCGCGGTCATGGCGCTGTTCTACGCGGTGGGCCGCTGGAACGACTACTTCACCGCCCTGATCTTCATCAGCGACAACAACCTGCAGCCTCTGCAGATCATCCTGCGCGGCATCCTGCTTTTGAACCAGACGGCGCTGGCCAACCTGAACACGCAGAACCTGGGCCAGGACGACATCGAATACATGCTCACGCTGGCGCGGCAGGTGTACATGGCCGAGGGCATGAAGTACTCGCTGATCTTCATTTCCTCCGCGCCGCTGCTGATTGCCTATCCCTTCGTTCAGAAATACTTCGTGAAGGGCATCATGATCGGCTCGCTGAAGGGCTGACGCCCGTTTCCCCATGATTCGAACCGCCCGACGGCGGTTTCGATAGATGATCCAGCCGGCTGCCCATAAACCGGTGGAAAAATTAAAGGAGGTAACCTCATGAAGAAGTTGCTTTGCCTGGTTCTGGCCTTCGCGATGCTCGCCATGAGCGGCGCCGCCCTGGCTGACGGACTCACCTACGCCTCTGATGGTCTGTATCAGTATAATCCTGATTACGACTACATGGCAACGGACTGCAACTCTTGGCCGCTGGTCGCGGAGGGCGAAAGCCTGACTCTGACCGTGTTCACCCACATGGAAGATGCGCATCCCACCGATCCCCATGACCTGTGGTTCTGGAACTGGCTGGAAGCGCAGACCGGCATCACCTTCGAGATCGAGCAGGTGCTTGACTCCGCTCTGTCTGAGCGCAAGAGCCTGCTGTTCGCTTCCGCGGACCTGCCGGACATCCTGCTGTGCGTCGGCCTGACCACCACGGACATGATGAACTACGGCGCCGGCGAAGGCCTGCTGCTGGACTATACTCCTTACATCACCGAGGAGCTCATGCCCAACCTGTGCCTGGCGTTTGAGGAGTTCCCGATCTTCAAGGCGAACGCCACCGCGGCGGACGGCAAGATCTACTCCCTGCCCTACAACCGCGGCTACTTCTCTCCCTACGGCGAGAGCAACCGTATCTTCATCGACACCAACCGCATGGAAGCGGTCGGCCTGACCGAGCCCCCGAAGACGCTGGATGACTTCATCGCCATGCTGTACGCCTTCAAGGAAGCCGATCCCGACTGCATCCCGCTGGGCGGCGCGAACGAGAGCATGAACCCCGGCTACTACATCCTGAACGCCATGGGCTTCCTGGGCGCCAGCTCCAACTACGGCACCAAGATCACCGTCCGCGAGGGCGAGGCTGTTCTGCCGGTTGGCGATCCGCTGTTCAAGGAATACCTGAAGATCATGCATCAGTTCTATGAGGACGGCATCATTGCCAACAGCTTCTTCACCGACGACGGCACCGCCGTGAACGCGAAGATGAGCGAAGGCAAGCTGGGCGTGTATCCCTTCGTGCCCTTCACCGTCACCCCGAACTATGAGGACTATTCTCACTGGGTATCCTTCACTCCCCTCACCAGCGAGTGGAACGACAAGCAGCAGTGGCTCGAGTACAACTGCTGGGACGTCGGCGGCTTCGCTTCCAGCGCCGAGACCGAGTATCCTGAGATCATCGCCCGCCTGGCCGACTTCTTCTACAGCGACTACGGCTTCATGATGATCTGGGACGGCCCGCGCATGGGCAACAACACCATGGGCATCCTGCAGGGCGCGTACTCCTACATCGACTACGAGAACCTGCGTCCCGACGGCCTGGCCACCATCAAGACCGTCACCCCCGAAATCGAAGACGGCACCTATGACGGCGACTACGACTTCAAGTATTCCATCGTTGGCGGCCCCTACGCTTCCTTCGGCCTGAACGGCGGCCACGTGGCCACCAGCCGCGCCGTCGGCCTGCCCGAGGGCATCTACGCCGATCGCGCCGACGCCATGCAGCTGCGCGGCATCGGCTGGAAGTCTGAGGACGACTTCAACTACTACGTCGAGCACTACATGGAGTACAAGACCAATCCGCCGACCTTCGACACGCACACCACCGAGGGCCAGTTCCGCGGCTCCATGTACGAGTGGGTCACCCCCTATGAGACCAGCGGCTTCCCGGCCATC
>JAIKZT010000236.1 GCA_024682015.1 Clostridia bacterium | reverse complement strand
AAAGTGGACGCACATGCACCACGCGCTGATCTGGCACGGGCGCAGGGTGTGCTCCGCGAGAAAGCCCGCCTGCGAAGGCTGCTGCCTGGACGGCATCTGCAGAAAGAACGGCCTGGAAGAGCCTTCCGAAAAGCCTTCCGCAGCGAAACCAAAAGGGCGCGGAAAAGCGGCCGCAAAGGAGGCGCGTTAGCGTGGCGCTTCACATCGTGTTAGTCGAACCGGAGATCCCGCCCAACACGGGCAACATCTCCCGCACCTGCGCGGCAACGGGCACGTGGCTGCATCTCGTAAAACCCCTCGGCTTTTCCATCGACGACCGCACCTTAAAACGCGCGGGGCTGGATTACTGGCCGTTCGTCAAGCTCGAGGTCCACGAGAGCCTGGACGAATTCCTGGAAAAGTACAAGGATCACCGCATGTGGCTGTCCACGACGAAGGGCGAGAAGCGGTTCACCGACGTTCGCTACGCGGACGAGGACATGCTGCTCTTCGGCCGCGAGACAGCAGGCCTGCCCCGGCCTTTCATCGAGGCTCACAAAGAGCAGGCCATCCGCATCCCCATGAGCGAGGACACGCGCCTGCGCTCGTTCAACCTGTCCAATTCCGCTGCCATCGTGCTGTTCGAGGCCCTGCGGCAGCTGGACTTCCCTGGCCTGGCGTAAAGCCGGGCTTTTTTGCTATGAAGACCCGTCGTTTGAGCCAAAAGGAGCTGCTGTTCGCCGCCTGTATACTGCTGGCGGGACTTCTGCATGCGCTGGACAGCCGGCTCAACGCGCAGTTGAACGGCCTTGCCGGCAGCAGCGGGTCCGCATTGCTCGCTTTTGCCAGCACCTGCCTGTTCGCGCTCAACCTCGCGGTCTATACCGGCCTGCTGATCCGCTGGCTGCAGTCCGTCTACACGCGGCTGCTGCCGTCCCGCGGGCGGACGTACGTCATTGCGGCTGCGGTCTTCATGCTGCTGTTCCTTTACATTCGCTCCGCGAAATACCGCGTTTCGACGAACGGCAGCCCGCTCGAGCACTTTTGCTGGTACGCGTATTACGTGCCTCTGGCCGCGATCCCCACGCTGTTTCTGCTCACCTGTCTGTTCATGGGGCCGCATGCAAAGCGCTGGCTCGCCGCGCAGACATGCGTGTCGGCTGTCGGCCTTTTCCTGGTCCTCGCGGTGGTCACGAACGATTGGCACTGCCTGATGTTCCGCCCGGAATCCGGGGCCGTCATGAGCGACGCCTGGGAACATCACACGAACGGGCCGCTGTTTTACGTCTATTACGTGTATATCTGCATCTGCATTATCGCCGGTCTTGCGATCCTCGTGCGGCTGCGGGGCCGCGGGAGCGTGCAGCAGGCGCTCATCCCCGCGCTGCTGCTCCCCCTGACGATGCTCGCATTTCGCCTGTTCGATCGATGGCTCCCATCCCTCGGCCTCCGCGCTCCGTGGCAGTTCGCCGAGACCGCCGTCTTCTGTATGCTGGCCATTTTCGAGTACTGTATCCGCAGCCGGCTCATCCCCGGCAACGAGGGGTATGCGGACTTTTTTGCCGCGCTGCGCCTTCCTGCCGATATCACAGACCCGGATCTGCGGGAGGTCTTTCGCACGACTGAGCCGCTGCCCGCTTCCGCAGATGATCCGGCCAAGCGGAAAGCGCTTGCTACATCTCTTCTGCTGGACGAGGACACCCGGCTCTACGGCCGCCGGCTGCCTTCCGGCTGCGCGTTCTGGACCGGGGACGAGGGCACGCTGCGGCGGCTCAACGAGGAACTGGCGGATACGGCGGAAGTCCTGGAATCGGAGAACGATCTGCTGCGCCTGGAGAGCGAGCAGCAGGCGGAACGCGCGCGTGTGGACGCCCGCAGCCAGCTTTACGCGAAGGCCGGTGCGCAGGTCTACGATACGCAAAAGCAGGTCGCGCAGCTTCTCGGGGACATGGGCCCCGAAGCTCCGGATTTTAACGAAAAGCTCGCCCGTGTTCTCCTGCTGAACGCCTACGTGAAGCGCAAGTCGAACTTCGTGCTGCTGTCGGATGAGCGGGACGTGATCACGGCGAGAGAACTGCACCTGGCATTGGAAGAGTCCTGCCGCTTCCTGGCATTGGAGGGCGTGTCCGCCGCAGCGGAAAAGCGCACGGACAGGGACTTTCAGGCAGTCGAGGCCATCGCGCTGTACGACAGTTTTGAGCGGGTCATCGAAGCGCTCGCGGGGAAGACGGCCAGCCTGCTGACCGTGCTGGACGAGGAAGGACTGCGGCTTACGGCCGAATGCGAAGCCCCTCTGGAACTGCCCGAAACGCCCTGCCTGCAGGAGCGCACCGAGGAGGACGGACAGCTGTTCATCCGTCTGCGTGCGGAGAAGGGCGGCGCGCGATGAGTTCTTTCCTTTCCGTTTCCATGGAACCTCTGGGCATCGTGCTGCGCCTTGCTGCGCTCGTCCTGATGCCCGTTCAGATGGCACTGTTCTTCCAGGCCCTTGGCCAGAAGCGGAACAGCCGCGCGCTTGCGTTGAACGCGCTGCACGCGCTGGCGGGACTGTGTTTCCTCGTGCTGCTGTACGACGGTTGCTACCGGATCGCATATCTGCCTTACGTACGGGAGTATCCGGCCGCCGTGCTGGCGCTGGGGTCGCTGCCATGGCTGGCGATTGCGGCTCTGGAAGGTGCGTCGGCTGCGCTGTGCGCTGTGTCCGCACGGGACGTGCGGCAGTTTGCGGCGGTTCATCCCTCGGAACAGGCGATCAAGCAGACCGTGGACCTGCTGCCGGCGGGCGTGTGCGTCAGCGGCGCGGACGGCACGGTGCTGCTGTCCAATCTTGCGATGGATGCGTTTTGCCGGGATCTGACGGGCGGACCTCTTCTGAACGCGGAGGACTTTCTGCAGGCCGTCCGGGACGCGGGTGAGCCGCAGAACGGCCGGCTGCTGGTGCGCCTTGCAGGAGATAAGGCATATCTTTTTGAGGAGAATACGATGCAGTTGGAGGACGAGACTTACCAGCAGCTGACAGCGGAGGACGTGAGCGACCAGTTTCGCGTCACGAAGGAACTGGAGGCGGAGAACGCGCGGCTGCGCGCGCTGCAGGTGCGCATGAAGGCCTACCAGGTGCATACGCAGGAACTCGCGGTGCGCCAGGAACTGCTGGCCGCCCGCACGCTCGTGCACAGCCAGCTTGGCGGGGCGCTTCTGACGGGTCGCTACGCATTCGAGCACCCGGAAGCAACCGACCGCAAGGCCTTGCGCCGCATGCTGCAGCAGATCAACACGTATCTGCTTGCCGAGGTGGAGGACCCGGAGCCCCGCGCGGGCGAGCTGGAGGAAACTCTGCGGATGGCAGCAGGCATCGGCATCTCCGTCCGTCTGCAGGGTGAACCGCCTGAGGAGGAAAAACTGCGCAGCTTGCTGGCTCAAGCGGTCGGTGAATGCGCGGTCAACGCCGTGAAGCACGCCGGCGCGGACAGGCTGGACGTGAAGATCGGGGAGGCGCAGGGCCTCTGGCGCTTTGAACTTGCAAATAACGGACAGCCGCCGAAGACGGAGATCATTCCGTCGGGCGGACTGGCTTCGCTTGCGGCCGCGGTCCGGCAGGCTGGCGGAGAGATGAGGATAGAGAGCAGACCGGAGTTTAAGTTGATCATGGAGGTGCACGATGGACGATAAAGTACGGGTGGTCGTAGCGGATGATCAGCGCCTCGCGCGCATGTACGTGGATATGTTCGTGGCGAGTTCGTCGCGCTACGAGCTGGCTGCGTCGCTGCCCCTCGCCGAGGATGCGCTTGCTTGGTGCCGCAGGAACAGCGCCGACCTCGTCATCATGGACGTGGTGATGGAGCAGGGGATGAACGGCTTGGCTGCTGCAGCGCAGCTGAAAAAAGAGATGCCGGATGTGCGGGTCATCCTTGCGACGTCCATGGCGCAGCCGGAATGGATGGACGAGGCGAAAAGGGCGGGCATCGAGAGCTTCTGGTACAAGGAATATTCGCGGCTGCCGCTGCTGGAGATCATGGACCGCACGATGGCGGGCGAGTCGGTGTACGAGGATGAGCCGCCTCAGGCCTTTCTGGGTGACATGCCCACGAGCGATCTGACGGACCAGCAGAAGAAACTTCTGCTGCACCTGACGCAGGGGCTGCCGAACCGCGAGATCGCCGAAAAGATGTACGTTTCGCCGCTGACGGTCAAGAGCTATCTCGAGCAGCTGATGGAGCGCACCGGCATCCATTCGCGCACGGAGCTGGCCGTGAAAGCTTCGAAATTGGGGCTGTTTACGGGGAGATAAAAATACCGCCGAATGGCGGCTATACAGGCAGGACATGCTTTGTCTACAATGGAAAGTGACAAAGTATGCCCTGTTTTTGTTTTGGGCTGCCGCGTCCCGGCCTGCTGATGCATAAAACACGATAATAGAATGGAACCAACCGCATCAGCAGACCGGTTTCTCAAAGCAGTCGTTTTACAGATCTGGAGATCGTCATGAAAACAAAACGCATATTCACGCTGATGCTGGCGCTCGTGCTCTTCGCCGGGCTCATCCCCCAGCGGACGGAAGCCGCCGGCCCGAAATATGACTCGGAAGAGGTGATCTACCTGACGCAGGGGCAGGATCTCATTTTCCCCGAGTCATTCGACCATCCGGCGCTGCCGGAAGGCGAAAAGCTGGACTATACGGACAACCCGCCCGCGCTCATCTACGGCGAGATGCCTCCGATCACGCTCAAAGGGGAACCTTCGGTGCTGGCGGTCGGGGTAGAGTATTCGTACATGACGGACTACGTGCTATACGATAATCCGGAGATAACGGGCAATGCGATCATTACCGGCGCCCGCGAGGAGCCGTACGTCGCTTACGTCGAGTACCATACGAAGCCTTCGAACCTAAGGTTCGTGCACAAAGCCACGTTCTACGTCACCGAGACGCCGCATACGGATGTGACCCGCACCGTGACGCTGACCAAGGGGACGAGGTGCCGGGGCGAGATGTTCGTTCCGCCATCCTCCGTGCCGAACATCTGCGATGTCGCTTTCCCGGTACCCGCGTCCGCCTGGATCGACAACAGTGTCTGTGCGCGCGTCGAGATCCCCGGAGTCTCGATTATGGGCGACAGCGAACTGCTTTTTGACGGCGTCAGGTTTTACAGGACATCCCAGCCCGGCCTGTACTACGTGCCCGGCCGGACCAAGGATGAAAACAACGCGATCTTTTACGAGGGGACCGCGACCTCAGAGGGCGAACATCAGTTCTGGTTTCGCGTGTCGCCCACCAGGACCGGGCATCATTTCAAGCCGTACACCTGCCTCGTCACCTTCAAGGTCACGGGGGAGGCAGAAAAGGAGTACGACCTGTGGATCGACGGCAAGCGGGTGACCGGCATGAACCTCAACAACGTTACGGGGGACGGCGCTTTCGCCTTCGACCCCGAGACGAATACGCTGCATATCGCCGGGTCACACACGAGCAAGTACACGGGTGGAGCTGTGGTAGTGAGCGGGATCGACGGGCTGACGATCCAAACGGACAAAGATGCGGTGATCACGGCGGGCGGCGACATATTCGAACTGGAGCACGACACGGCATTTACGGGCGAAGGCAAACTGACGATCACCAGCACCGGCGGGTGCGGCATCACGGTCAGCAGCGGCGCGACGGTATCCCTGAACAACAAGATGAAAGTGACGGGCGATCCGTACGCCATCTCCGGATGGGGAAGCGAGACGCTCGTGATCGGCGCGGATCTGGACACCGTGGGCATGGTCGGCGGATTTGGCGAGCTCACACCGCCCGGTGAGAGCCCTTTTATCGATACCCTGGAGGTGACCACGCCCAAGGACGGAAAGATCGCGGGCGGCGAGGTCACGGACAGCGAGGGCCATGCGGCTGAATCCGTTTCCATCAGGCATTACCGGACGTATAAGCTCATCCTCGGCGACCGCCTGGTGACGGACAAGAACAGAAACAACATCCTGGCAGGCGTTGAGGGCGGCGACGGGAAGTTTTCGTACGACCCGCAGGCGAATACGCTGCAGATCAAGGGCAGCTTCAAGTGTCCCGAGGACTGGTGGTGGTTCATCAACAACGGAATTCCGGGCCTGACGGTCCAGGTCTACCGGTCGGGGCTGCTCGAATTTGAACTGGAAGCCGGCAACCCGGACATACCGCTGATCTACACCTACGCGGACATGACGATCCAGGGCCGGTACGGCAGCAACCAGCTTACGCTGAAAGGCGCGACGGGGGAATTCGGCGCGTCCATCCTCGTGCAGGACGCGGCGCTGACGATAAAGGACATCATCCTGATCGCCGGCAGCGACGAGGCCGGGACCGCTTACGCGATCGAGGGGCGGGGAAACAGCAGCCTCACCGTGGATTTCTGCGAGATCCATGCCACCATAGACAGCGCCGCGCTGGATCCATCCGTGAGCGAGACAGCGCAAGGCGCGATCTTCGGCTTTTCCGGCGGGATCACGCTGAAGGACTGCCGGATCGAATACCCCTACACCGGCTGGGCCAGCGGCGGCGCGATCATCACGAGCTACCGCGAGCCGGTCGCTGAAGTCCGGATCGGGAAGAAACCGAAAGTGGTGATCGGGGACACTACGACAAAAGACCATTGCGTGGTACAGGTGCTTTCCTTCCCGATGGAAGATTGGCAGGGCAAAGTAGCGGTCTGGGTGGCGGCCTACGACAGGGACGGCCGCATGATCCAACATTGGCGCGTGACGAGGGACCTGCAGTTCTCCACCGCGTGCTACTATTACGGAACGGCAGATATTGCGGAATACAGGGCGTTCCTCGTGGATATGGAGAAAACGCCGCTCGCGCCGTGCGCCGTCTTCGTCCTGCCCGAAGAATAGGCCGGCGTCGTCCGTTATCGTTCAGTTTTCAAGAGGTTGGAGATATGCGCAAACGTTTTGGATGGCTCATGCTGATGGCGCTGCTCTGCCTGGCGCTCCTCCCCGCCGCGGTCTATGCGGAGGGCGGTGACCCGGCCGAGCCCGCCGTATGGGACGCGATCGGGCAGCTCGAGGACGAGCGCCTGCCGCAGGACGCGACCGAAGACGACTATGCTGCGCTGGCGCCCGAGGTGGAAGCGCTCGTGACGGCGCGCGCGGACTATGTGGAAGGCTCCGCGCGCTACGAGGACGGCTGCCTGTTCTGGGAACTGACGGACGGATGGACGTACGCGTACTTCCCGTCGGTACGGGCTTTGAACAGAAACATGCCGGCCGAAAAGGCGGAAAGCTCGCGCGCGGAAAAGGATGCGGAAAGCGAAAAGGACGGCGGCGCCCTGATGGGCGGCGGCG
>JAIKZT010000157.1 GCA_024682015.1 Clostridia bacterium | reverse complement strand
GTGGATTACGTGCCGCTGCGCTACGTGAAGAAGCCCGCCGGCGCGAAACCGGGCATGGTGATCTTCACGAACAACCGCACGGTCTGGGTCGATCCGCATGACCCAGAAAAATGGTAAAATTTATTTACTTTATTTTTCCATATTCTATTGACATGTGGAAACTTTACCATTACAATAATTGACAGTTAGTGATATCTCCACCAACATTCGGTCAATTCAGAGAAAGAAGGTAAAGGTCCCGCATTCGCAGAGAAAGTGACACAAAAGCCGCTCCGACCGGAGGCGGCTTTTTTATATGACCTATGATTAGGATCGCATCATGATGGCTTATCCGTTCTCTTCAGAAAGCGGTAACGGATTATCGTTACCAAATATGCAAAAACAATAAAACGGTAACTAAATCTTAAGGATTTCGTTACCGTAAACGTAAATCTGCCAATATGGTTACAAGATATCGTTACCGATTGACCAAAAGCCCCTATAAGAGAACCGAAAGTCCTCTGCAGCATTTGACGGAGCTGGGCAAGCAGAAGGGATGCGAGAAACTCTGAAGAAAGTGTGGAACCACACGGTTAGCGAAAGCGCCTATGAGGGCTGAGTTGCCCGCCGTGCCCGAAGAGGCGCCTAAAGCGAACCGATGCGGTTCCCGATTTCTGAAGGTGCCGAGCAGCCCTTCTGCTTGCCCGGTTCAGCCCGATCTTTTCTATTTTTTGTCCGACACAAGCACTCTCTTTCCCGTAAAGACGCTCTTCTTCTGCGGCTTGCCCTGTTTCGAACCCGCGCGGGCCTTCAGCGCCGCTTTGGTCTTGGATGCGGCGCGGCTGGCAGCGGCCTTCTTTTTCTTCGTCTTCGGCTTCATCACTGAATAGCCGAACGTGCCGATCTTGCGGCTGCCCAGCGGCAGATACCCGCCGTGGATGTAGGCCAGAAGCCCCGCCTTTTCCAGGCAGACCCGCCCTTCCCGGTTGAACAGCGCCTCATCCACGTGCACCGCTACGATCTGCGCCAGGAACATGTCGTGACTGCCCAGTTCCTTCACTTCCACGACCTTGCATTCGAGGTTCACCGGGCACTGCTCGATCAGAGGCGCCTTCACGACATCCCCCGGCAGCTTGCGAAGGCCTAATCTTTCGAACTTGTCCTCCTTTCGCGTGGATACGCAGCCCGCGTAATCCGTCTCAAAGGCCTGCGAAGCCTTCGTCAGATTGATGACGAATTCGCCCGCGTCCCGGATGACGTCGTGGGAATAGCGTTCCGGCCGGATGGAAACATAGGTCATAGGGGGTTCCGAGCAGACGATGCCCGTCCAGGCCGCCGTCATGACCGTCGATTCCTCCATGGTGCCGCCCGTCACGAGAACGGCGGGCAGCGGATAGAGCATGGTGCCTGGTTTTAACGTTTTCTTCATGGTCTGTTCCTCAATTTTTCCAACGTCTGCAGATATTCCGCCGGCGGATCGGCATGAAACTCCATGTACTGCCCCGAGATCGGATGAACGAACCCGAGCACCTCCGCGTGAAGCATCTGCCCCTGCAGCTTATACGGCTGCTTTGCGGGACCGTAGACCGTATCGCCGAGCAGCGGATGGTGAATGTGTGCCATGTGCACGCGGATCTGGTGCGTCCTGCCCGTCTCCAGCTTCGCCCGGATCTCCGTAAAGCCCTTGAAGGCCTCCTGGACCTGCCAGTGCGTAACGGCCCGCCTGCCGCCGGATACGACCGCCATGCGCAGGCGATTGGAGGGGTCACGCCCAATGGGAGCGTCCACGGTGCCCTTCTCCTCGCGAAAGCCGAAATACGCAACGCCGCGGTAACTGCGCGTGCAGCTGTGATCCGCCAGCTGAGCGGCCAGCCCCCGGTGAGCCTCATCCGACTTGGCGCAGACCAGAAGGCCCGACGTGTCCTTGTCGATGCGGTGAACGATGCCCGGGCGTTCCACGCCGTTGATCGCGGAAAGCGCCCCGCAGTGGTACAGCAGCGCGTTCACCAGCGTGCCGTCCGCGCTTCCCGGCGCGGGATGAACGACCATGCCCTTCGGCTTGTTCACCACGATCAGGTCGCTGTCCTCGTAAACGACGTCCAGCGGGATGTCCTGCGGCTGAGCCTCACAGGGGACGATCGGCGGCAGGCAGATGCTGACCACCATTCCCGCCTTCAGTTTCTCCTTCTTGGACGTGAGGACGAGTCCGTCGCAGCTGACGCGGCCACCCTCTATGAGCTTTTGTATGTAGCTGCGGCTCGCTTCCTCAAAAAGTTGAGAAAGCACGCCGTCCGCTCTCGCGCCGGCGTGCTCTTCGTCTATGAGGAATGTAACGATCCCGCTTTCCCGCTCTTCGCTATGCATGCTCTTCCCCCTGTGCGGAGAGGTCATCTTCCTGGCCCGGCTTGCTCTTCTGTGCGCGTGGTTCCAGCCAGAGCACGGAAAGGACCAGCAGCGCGCATCCGCAGCAAACGCACATGTCCGCCACGTTGAACACGGGGATCCAGTGGATGTCGATGAAATCCACGACAAACCCGCGCCACGCCCGGCAGATGAGGTTGCCCAGTCCGCCGCCAACGATCAGCGCGATGGCCAGCTTTTCCGCCCAATAGATGCTGCGCCGCTTCTTCCAGACGTAAAAAACCATGGCAGCCATGAAGACGGCCGTGACCGCGATCAGAAACGTCTGTCTGCCCGTCAGAATGCTGAAGGCAGCGCCCGTGTTCTGCACGTAGCGGAAGTCCAGCAGGCGCGGCACGACGGTAATGCCCTGTCCGAGATCAAGCTTCGAAATGACTGCCGCTTTCGTCAGCTGGTCTGCCAGAATGCATAGCGCGATGACGAGACAGAACACTAATCGTCTCCGTTCTTCGGGCCGTCCGGCTTACGGTTGACGATGGTGCGGAACAGCTCCACGTCCGCGTCCAAAGGCGAAGCGGCAAGGCCGGACGTCGCCGCCCGCACGGTGCCGTTGTCCTTCAGGAAGCTGCCGTCGGGAATGCCGAAGATGTCCTCGCTGAGCGAATCGAAGCGCTCGAGCTCGCTCTCCAGGAAGCTGCGGAATTTCGACTTCATGCTTGTTACCCGCGCGTTGAGCCGGGCTTCTTCTTCCTTCAGCCGCTCCACGTTGTCGCGCGCCTGGCGCTGCTTGAGGTCGGCATCCAGTTCCGCGTTCTTGACGAGGATGCTGGCGCGCTTCTCCGCGCTGACCGAGATGTCGTTCATCAAGGCTTTGGCGGCCTCCAGCGTCTTCAGCACGGCGCCTTCGGTATCCTTGTAGCCGTCCAGCTTGGTTTTCGCGTCTTCCAGCTGGCGCGTAAGTTCCGCGTTGGTGTCCAGAAGCGTCTTGTAATCGGCCATGATTTCATCCAGAAAGACGTCGACCTCTTCCTGGTTATAGCCGCGGACGGCTTTGCTGAATTCCTTGTTCTGAATGTCCAGTGGTGTGATCATTTTCCGTTATCTCCAGGGGCTCTTGATGCCTTCAGAGGCTTTCTCGGAAGGCTTCTGATCGTTCTTGTAGTCCACGCTCACGTTCTCCGGCGCGAACACGAAAATGTTGTTGGCGACCTTCTGCACGTTGCCGTTCAGCGCGTACGTGGCGCCGGACAGGAAGTCGAAGATCTTGCGCGCTACGTCCGTTTCGAGGTTCTCGAGGTTGATGATGACGGGTTTTTTCGCCTTCAGGCTGTCGACCAGCTTGGGACTTTCATCAAAACCCTGCGGCTCGATCACGACCATCTTCATGGCGCTGGTGTAGCGGCTGCCGCTCTGGGCAGGCTTGGACTGCTGCGCAGGCTGCGCGGGAGCCGGCCGGCTCGCCGGGGCTGCCAGAGGCTGCTGGCGCGGAACCAGCGGCTTCTTTTCATCCTCTTCTTCGATGTCGTCTTCCTCGATCTCCTCGATGCCGACAAGTTCTTTCATTTTGTTGATGAATCCCATGCTACTCTCCTCCCATTTTCCTGGTGTAGTCCCGTTCTCCGAAAATTGACGTCCCGACCCTGATGATGTTGGCGCCTTCCTCGATGGCCGTCTCGAAATCGTGGCTCATGCCCATGGACAGATAGGCAAAATCCGGGTACTGACCCGCCAGCTCGTCGTAAAGCGCCTTGACCTCTCTGAAATAAGGCCTTACTTCTTCAGGATCCTCGGCATAGGGCGCGATGTGCATCAGCCCCCGGATCCGCACGTTCGGACAGCCGGCGGCGATGTCCGCGGCCAGCTGCGGCACGTCCTTGGGATCCGCGCCGAATTTGCTCTCTTCGTGAGCCGCGTTCACCTGGATGAGCACATCCATGACCTTGCCCGCAGCCCCCGCGCGTTTATCGATCTCCTGGGCCAGCTTCAGGCTGTCCACGGAGTGTATCATCACGACCTTGTCGATGATGTATTTGACCTTGTTCGTCTGCAGATGTCCGATGAGGTGCCAGCGCACGGGCAGGCTGATCTGATCGAACTTGTGCTGGATCTCCTGCACCTTGTTCTCCGCGATGTCCGTAACGCCCGCCCGGATGGCTTCTTCCATCTCGTCCGGGTCGTGCAGCTTCGTGACCGCGATGAGCAGGACATCCTCGGGCCTGCGCCCGCTCTTTTCGGCAGCGCGCGCCATCCTCGCCCGAATTTCGCTGATGTTTTCGGTAATGCTCATTCTTCGCCCTCCTCAGGCGCAGGCTTTTCCCACTCGAAGACGATCTCTTCCTCCTCTTCCTCGGGAACCTCGTCCGTGATGCGCACGTCGCTGAGCTCGCTGCCGTCCCGCAGGATCTCGTCGTAGACGCTGAGCGTATAGACGGTGACGGTCTCCCCATCCCCGTTTCTCTCGAAGAACGTATCCTCCGCGACGAGGCTGAGGTCCTTTTCCGTGTCTTCAGCGAGCACGCTGATGCGGCAGAAATGATACTCGTCCCGTATGTTCTTGACGTAGACGCCTTCCTGCATCTCGCCTTCTTCGGACATTCTGAAGCACCGCGCCGACGTGGGAATGATCAGCCCGGTGTTATCCTCGGTTACGATCGTCGCGCTGCAGCGCCGCAGGCGGCAGGATGAGCTGTAGTAGCGGTTCGTCTGCGCGATGACCACCCAGCAGTCCTCGTACTGCGTCATGCGGATCACGCGGGCATCCACGGCGCCGGAGCCCGGATCCACCGAGATCTTCGCGCCCATGGCATAGCGGTCCATGTAGGCGCTGTCGATGCGCAGAGCCATGTACCACATGTCGCCCAGAACGATCTTGTACAGAGGGTCGTCCTTCTCCTTTTCCGCCGTGTTGACGGAACGGGGCTCGGGCCAGTCTGCCTGTTCGGTCTCCTCTTCCCCGAATGCCGCGGAGGGATCGTCGAACACGTCCGGCGTAAACACGTCCAGCGCGTCCGGCCGGAATACGTCCTCGAACCCGTCGTACCAGTAGCTGACGACGCCGGTCGTTTCCATGTAATAACTTTTCGCCGCGCCGCCCGCCGGGTAAACGTCCGCGATCTTTTCGCCCAAGCGCGTCTTGTCGCCTTCGCCGGCGTAATATCCCGCCTGGCCGCTCTGTTCCGCCAGGGCCACTTTCTCGCTGCGGAAGACGATGCAGTCCGCCGGATTCGACGTGAGCATCTCCCCGTACTGAGCGATGGCCGTCGGCGTAAGCGCGCCGGTTACCTGAGGCACGACGTAGATATATACGTACAGGGCCGCGCAGATCCCGAGAAACACGATGATCGCCGCTGCGCCCGCTGTCTTCTTACCCTTTTCTTTCATACAAGATATCGTATCATTTTTGTAAGGGCTATTCAATACTTTGTGTTTCCTGCAGGACCTTTTCCAGAATCTTTTTTTCGTCCTTCGTGAAGTCATGGGGCTGCTGCAGGAATTTCTTCAGCAGGTCCGGGCGCCTCTGGGCGGTGAGCCGCACAGACTCCTCGAACTGCCACAGGTGGATGAGCCTGTGATTGCCGTTGAACAGCACCTCCGGCACGGCCAGTCCCTCGTACTCCCGCGGCTTCGTGTACTGCGGATACTCCAGCAGGCCGCTGTAGATGGATTCCTCTTCGAGCGAAACGCTGCTGCCGAGCACGCCGGGGATGAGCCGGCTCACGCAGTCCACGAGCACCATGGCGGCCAGCTCGCCTCCCGTGAGGATGTAGTCGCCGATGGAGACCTCCTCCATGCGCCAGGCGTCCAGGATGCGCTGGTCCACGCCCTCGTAATGCCCGCACAGGATGAAGAATTCCTCCTCGCCGGCCAGATCCTGCGCCAGCGCCTGGTCCAGGATGGGCCCGCGGGGCGACATGTACAGGATGCGCTTTCCCTGCGCGCCGACAGCTCTCAGAGCGTCGAACGCGGGCTGGGGCGTCATGACCATGCCGGCTCCGCCGCCGAATGGCGTGTCGTCGGTCTTGCGGTGCTTGTCCGCCGTATAATCGCGGATGTTGACAACGGCGATGTCCAGCAGGCCGTTGTCCGCGGCCCGCCCGAGGATGCTGCCCGCAAGCGGCGCGAACATGTCCGGGAATTGTGTGAGTATCGTTACTTTCATAGTGCCTTGCGCGCGAGGGTCTATCCCCGCGTTACGCCAATCCTTCGATCAGGCGGACGGTGATGATCTTGTTCTCCGGGTCAACGGTCAGGACGAACTCCTTGACTGCGGGCAGCAGAAAACTGCTCCCGTCGGGCTTTTCGATCTCGTAGAGATCCTGCGCCGGACGGCTGTGGACCGCTTTCAGGGTTCCGACAGGCGCGCCGTCCTCCGTGACGACCGAGCTGCCCGTGATGTCGTCCACGAAATACGTGTCCTTCGGCTGCTCCCACAGATCGGCGCGGTCGAGGAACAGCATTTGGCCCCGCAGCGCCTCCGCCGCGTTGCGGTCGTCCACGCCCTGCAGCTTCAGGATCACCAGATTCTTATTCGCGCGGGCCTTCTGCACGCGCCTCTTTTCGCCTTTCACCAGCACGGCCGGGATCTGGGAGAACCGGTCCGGCGTATCCGTGTACGGATATACGCGCACCTCTCCCCGGATGCCCTGCGGCGCTGTGATCTTTCCCAGTTTGATCGTATTCATATCGTCATTGTACCATACAAATCATCCATTCGGTTATAGGAATAAAGCCGCAGTGGCGGCGGCAAAGCATGAGGATGGCTGCCGGCAGGATCCCGGAGGCATTCATGGCCTGATGGCCCCTGTCAAATGAAAAGACGGGCAAGCGCCCGCCTTTGTTGCTTCAAGCCGTCTCTTAGGAGACGATCTCCACCACGACTTTCTTGTTCTGCTTGACTGCAGCAGCC
>JAIKZT010000145.1 GCA_024682015.1 Clostridia bacterium | reverse complement strand
GGTGGCAAGTCCATCGTTTAATTGCGATAAGCGTTGAATTTCCACGGCGATCTTTGGGAAAAGCCGGCAGGCAGGCGCCTGCAGGTGGTTGCCCAGATGCGCGCATTTCTCTTCGGGGGTCCGCGCATTTAAATAGGCCTTTACGTCGTAAGGTACGGCATAGTCCTCCGGCCGCAGCGCCCCGTAGACCTTCGCCGTCGGCACTTCGATCTTCGGCGTAAAGACTTCGATGCGTGCGTTTAACGGCTCGACGTACTGCAGCTTTTCGCCGCGTCCCGTGGCCAGCGCCGCCGGGTGACCCATCAAAGTCCCCAGACAGAACGGCACGTCGGAACCGATGGCGGCTGCAATGTCGAACAGCTTTTCGCGGATGGCCGGGTCAAGCCCCTCGTCCGTTTCGGATGGCGCCAGCTCCCAGAGGCGCGCCAGCCCCCAGAGCACGGCCGCCGCATCCGTCGAGCCGCCTGCGAGCCCCGCCGCGATGGGGATGCGCTTCGTAATATAGATGTCCAATACCTCGTGGCGGCCCCGGTGGAAGGTATCATGCATGAGGATCGCGGCCTTGTAGGCCAGATTCCGGGGACCGGACGGCAATTTCGCGCTGCCCGGATCGAGAGTAAGCTCCATGCTGCCCAGCGTGCACATCCTCGAGGCGCCTTCTGGCATGCGGCAGCGGATCTCAACGTCGTCGCACAGCGGGATCGTCTGCATGACGCTCTCCAGCTCATGATAGCCATCCCCGCGCCGTCCCAGCACGTTTAAGATCAGGTTGACTTTGGCGTGTGCCTGTAACTTTATCGTATCCATGTCACCATTATATATCAAAATATGATAAAATACTTTGATAAGAATAAAAGAACCCATCGCTCTGCCGCTCTACTGCCCCGCGGGTCTCATAAAAATGTGACCCAACGGGCAAAGGAATGCAAGGGGTCACAATCAGCAGCCTGGCCATGAGACCCAAATGGTAAAACCATGGGGTTAGCCACATCGGCATGTGGCTCATCCGCGAAAGTCCCCCTCGGGGTCACACCTAAAGGGGCGCGCGCTGAGTCAGCGGAAGCGTCCCCTGACTCACGGAGGATGTCCCTTCGGCAGGCTTAGGGGTCGTAAATAGACATACTGAGTCAGCGGAAGCGTCCCCTGACTCAAAAGGAAATAGAAACATGAAGAACAACACGCTTATCGCAGTAGACAACAGCGGCAGTTACCGCGTTTATCTCACCATAACGACAGATATGGCCGAGGAGGCCATGCAGATCCACAAGTGCACGCCCACCGCAGCAGCGGCGCTCGGCCGCACGCTCACGTGCGCAGGGCTCATGGGCCTCATGCTCAAGGCCTACAGCGACCGGCTTACCGTGCAGATCAAGGGAAGCGGCCCTGCCGAGCAGATCCTCGCGACGGCGGACGCGCTTGGAAGGGTCAAAGGATACATCGCCAACCCCGGTGCCACCCTGCC
The DNA here is from genome assembly GCA_024682015.1 of Clostridia bacterium. Classification (GTDB taxonomy): domain Bacteria; phylum Bacillota; class Clostridia; order Peptostreptococcales; family Anaerovoracaceae; genus RUG11894. Next base: position 11,923 of record JAIKZT010000145.1, on the reverse strand, counting down.
GCCCCGCGCGGACGGGCATCTCGACGTCGGCGGCATCGTCGGGCAGGGCAGCCTGACCGTCATCAAGGACCTGGGGCTGAAGGAGCCCTACGTGGGCACGATCCCTCTGGTCTCCGGCGAGATCGCCCGCGACTTTACGCAGTATTTCGCGGTGTCCGAGCAGCAGCCGTCCAGCGTGGCGCTGGGCGTGCGGTTCACGCAGGACCTCGCGCACGTTTCCTGCGCCGGCGGGCTCATCATCCAGGTGCTGCCGGACGCGCGGGAGGAGGCCATCTCCGCGCTTGAAGAGATGCTGTTCACGATGGACGACCTCACGCTGCTCATCGGCGACGCCGAGGGCGACCTATACCGCCTGCTGCACCTGATCTTCGGACAGCTGCCGGAAGAATTTCAGCCGAAGGTGCTCGAGGAGCGGACGATCGGCTGGCTGTGCGACTGCAGCAAGGAGCGCATGGAAAAAGCGCTCATCTCCATCGGCAAGAAGGATCTGTCGCAGCTCATCGCGGAGGACAAGGGCGCCGAACTCACGTGCCAGTTCTGCCGCAGGACGTATCGATTTACCGAAGACGAACTGATCGCCCTCTTACAGGAGGCGTCCCATGAATAAGATCCGCCTCGGGGTCATCTACGGCGGCAAGTCGGGCGAGCACGAGGTATCCATCATGTCCGCCGATTCCGTCATCAGCGCCTGTGACCCCGCCAAATACGACGTCGTCCGCATCTTCATCAGCAAGGAAGGCTGGTGGACGATCGCGGGACAGCCGCTCAACCCCTGGGATCTGCGCAGCTACATCGATTTCGCGCTGCCCATCCTGCACGGGCCGAACGGCGAGGACGGCACGGTCCAGGGCCTGCTGAAGCTGGCGGGCATCCCCTACGGAGGCTGCGGCGTGCTGGGATGCGCGGTCACGATGGACAAGATCGTGGCAAAGCGGATCTTCGAACAGGAAGGTCTGGCGCAGACGCCCTATCTGGCGTTCACCGATGCGGACGAGCGCGAAGAGATCGTGCGCAGGACGGCAGAAGCGCTGCGATTCCCCGTGTTCGTAAAGCCCTCCAACATGGGCTCTTCCGTGGGGATCACGAAGGCGCACTCCGCCGAGGAACTGCCGAAAGCGCTGGATCTGGCCTTTTCCTACGACAGCCGCATCCTCATCGAGCAGGGCGTGGAGAACGCCCGCGAACTGGAGTGCGCGCTGATGGGCAACAACGAGATCGTCTGCGGCCGCGTCGGCGAGATCCTCCCCGCGGCGGAATTCTACGATTACGACGCGAAATACTTTGACGAAGCCAGCAAACTGCTCGTTCCCGCGCCGATCACGGCGCAGCAGGAGGATGCGCTGCTGGACATAGCCCGCCGGGCTTACAAAGCCTGCGCCTGCTGCGGCTTTTCCCGCGTGGATTTCCTGATGGACGGCGAAAGCGGGCAGATATACATCAACGAGATCAACTCGATCCCCGGATTTACGAAGACCAGCATGTTCCCCCGCCTGATGATGGCGGCGGGGCTGCCCTATCCGGCGATCATCGACCGCATCGTGGAGCTTGGTTATGAAAGATATCATGCTGAAGATCACCGGTAAGACGGTGCGCCAGGAATCTGGCAACGAAAAACACGAGGACGTGATGGAATTCATCACGGCGGGGCAGCTGTTCCACCGCGGCAGCACGACGTTCATCCGCTATCCGGAGAGCGAACTGTCCGGGATGGAAGGGTGCACCACGTCTCTCACGATCACAAAGGACAAGGTGAAGATGCGCCGCACGGGTCAGGCCATGGCCTCGGACACCGAGATGGTGTTCCAGAAAGGGGAGCGCTTCCACGGCATGTACGAAACGCCGTACGGGCCCGTGGGCATGGAGCTGCTCACAAACGACGTGACGGGCCTGCAGACGGACGAGGACGGACGGCAGAAGCTGTCCATCGACTATCATATCAGCCTGCACGGCCTGATGGAGGCGCGCAACAAACTGGACATCGAGATCACGCATCAGAATTAGGGGGAAAGGATGAACAGAAGATCGCAACAACGAAACAAGGTGATCATGCGGGTGCTGGCCATCATCCTGGTCATCGCCATGCTGATGATGACGGGCTTTTACCTGCTGTCGGCCTTCGCGGGCAGCGCGGACTGGACGGTCTACGCCGAAAGCGAAGCGGACATCGAAGCCGCCCTGCAGCGGCTTTCGCGGCTGCCCGAGGTGGTACGCTACATAGACGGCCACTACGCCGACGACATCGACATCAAAGACCTGACGGACGCCGCTTACAACGGCGTCTTTGACGCTTTGGACCAGTGGTCGGTCTGGTACCCCACGGAGGACGAAAAGGACGCGTTCCTGAACATGGTGTCGGGCAAGTACGCGGGCGTGGGCATCACGATGGAGCAGGCGGATGGCCGCTGCGTCATCCAGTCGGTGAACCTGCTGGGCCCGGCTTACCGGGAGGGCGTGCCGGAGGGCGGCGTCATCCTGTCGGTAGACGGGCAGAGCGTTTCGGGCAAGGCGCCCGCCGAGGTCGCGGAGCTGGTGCGGGGCGAAGAGGATACGGAGGTGACCCTTTGCATCGAGGCCGGCGGCGAAGCGAAGGACTACGTGCTGATGCGTGAACCTCTGCGGGCTCAGACCGTCACGTACCGGATGCTGGAGGAGACGCCGGCGCAGGATGCCGGCGGGGTGCCTGCGGGCGGCGAAGGCGCTGCAAAGGTCGGCTACATAGCCATCTCCCAGTTTTCCGGGGCTTCCGCGCGGGAGTTCCGCATGGCGCGGCTCCTCCTGCTGTCTCAAGGCGCTGAGGGACTCATCCTGGACCTGCGCGGCAACGGCGGCGGCGTGCTGTCGGACGCGCTGGGCGTAGCGAACCTGCTCGTGCCTTCCGGCACGCTGCTGTATTACGAGACGCAGGGCGAGATCACGGATAAGTTCGAAGCGCAGGGCATGACGGGGCGGCTCGTGCCGCTGGCCGTGCTCACCGACGGGGAGACCGCCAGCGCGTCGGAGGCGCTCGCCGGGGCGATCAAGGGATGCCGGGCGGGAACGCTCGTCGGGCAGACCACGTTCGGCAAGGGCGTGGCGCAGGAGATCGTCTCGATCGACGGGGCGGGCAGCTTTAAGCTGAGTTTCTGCCACTTCCTTACGCCTGGCAGGACGCGCATCGACGGCGTGGGCATCGCACCGGACGTGGCCGTGCAGGGCGGCGCGGACTTAAGCGAGGAACAGCGCGCCGCGGCGGAGAAGGTGCTGGCGTTCGAGGAAGGAAAGAAGTATTATGCGGGCCAGCGGGGGCTGGGCGTGCTGGCGGCGCAGCAGCGGCTGAACGTGCTGGGCTATGGCGTTCTGGAAAGCGGCCTGCTAGACGAGGCGACGGCGGCGGCCCTGAAGAGGATCCAGGCGGAGTACGGGGCGTGTCCCTACGGCGGGCTGGACTTCTGCACGCAGGAGCTCGTGGAGCGGGCGTTCCGCGAGTTTGCATACGGGACCGGCGACGCGCCGCTGGAAAAGGCGCTCGAGGTGGTAAGGCATGAGATCGAAAAGAGCAGATAACGGCGCGCAAGGGCGTTTCGGCGGCCGCAAACGGAAGGCGAAGATCCTTTTGAGCGCATTGCTTTCGGCAGCGGTCTGGCTGGGGTCAGCGGGCTTCGCGAGCGCCGCGACGTTCCTGTACGGCAGCACGCCGCTGGAGATGCGCATGGACGCGCTCGAGGAGCTGATCGGGGAACTGCGCGAGACATACAAGGACGAAACAGACCTGGACAGCCTGTTCGACGGGATGTACGCGGGGCTGCTTGAGAGCCTCGGCGACCCCTGGTCGGTCTACGTCGTGCCCGGCAAGGATGAAAATTACGTCGAAACGGAGATCGAGGAAGCCTACGAGGGCATCGGCATCCTCATCCGCAACGCGAATTCGGGCATCCGCATCATGGGGACGGTGCTTGGCAGCCCCGCGCAGGAGGCAGGCATCCGCACGGGCGACTACCTGCTGAAGGTGAACAGCACGGACGTAACGCAGATGCAGACAGCGGACGTATCGCAGCTGATCCGCGGAACGGCCGGTTCCTCGGTGACCCTCACCATCGACCGCGACGGCGAAGTGCTGACTCTCGACATTGCCCGGACGGCCATCCATACGGCGTCCGTTATGTCGAAAATGCTGGATGGAGGCATTGGATACGTCAAGATCGACGCGTTCCGCAGCAAAACAGGAGAGGAATTTGCGGAAGCGTACGATAAACTGGCCGCGGATGGCGCCAAAGGGCTCGTGCTCGATCTGCGCGGCAACGGCGGCGGGTCGGTGGAGGCGGCAGTCGAGACGGCAGATCACCTGCTTCATAAGATCGGTATCATCGCGACGTTTGAACGGCAGGGGAAGACGGTCGATACCGTCGTTTCGGAGATGGATGATTTCGCGGATCTGCCCGCCGTCTGCCTCGTGGACAGGCGCACGGCCAGCGCTTCGGAGCTGCTGGCAGCCGCGCTGCAGGATCGGGGCGCTGCAAAGATCGTCGGGGAGACGACGTATGGCAAAGGCGTCGCGCAGGCGGTTCTGTCCGCCGGGCGGGGCAAGGTGTTCAAGTATTCCATCGCCTATTTCGTGTCGCCGCGGGGCAGAAGGATAGACGGGGCCGGCATCGTACCGGATGTCGCCGTGTACGCACCCGGCGGATTTACGCGGGAGGAGATCGCTTCCTACCGGGACGGCCTGGCGCCGCTCACCGAGGAGAGGCGGTACTACGCGGGCGAATCGGGCCTGAACGTCTACGGCGCGCAGCAGAGGCTCGCTTACATGGGCTATGACGTGGACCGCACCGGCGTGATGGACGCGAAGACCGTCGCTGCGCTGAAGCTGGTGCAGGCAGAAGCGGGCGTGTGCCCTTACGGCGTGCTGGATTTCTGCACGCTGGGCATCGTGCGCGACAAGTTTGAATCGTGGCTGTCGCCCGCTGGCGAAGACGAGGCGCTGGCGAAGGCGTTAGAACTGCTGAAATGAATTGGCTTGCCCTTCGGCAGGCCTTGGGCGTCCGGGACGGCAAAGCGCAAGAATACAGAGGGAAAGAAAATGTACGAAGAACTGAAAATGCAGGCGGCGCAGGCTGCCCGCGAGATCATTGAAACCGCGAAACTGGAAGAAGGGGACGTGCTCGTCGTAGGCTGCTCCTCCAGCGAGATCTGCGGGCAGAAGATCGGCTCGGACTCCAACGAGGACGTGGCGGCCATGGTCTTTGCCGGCATCTGGGAAGAAGCGAAGCGGGCCGGCGTATGGCTGGCGGCGCAGTGCTGCGAGCACCTGAACCGCGCCATCATCATGGAGGCGGCGTGCGCGAAGCAGTACGGGCTTCCCAGGGTCAACGTCGTGCCGCAGAAAAAGGCCGGCGGATCGTTCGCGACGGCGGCTTACCGGAACTTCGAAAAGCCGGTGGCAATCGAGGAGATGCGCATCGCCCGGGCAGGCCTGGACATCGGCGACACGTTCATCGGCATGCACATGGACAAGGTCTGTGTGCCCGTGCGCTTGTCCGTCAAGCAGATCGGCGAAGCGCACCTGACCGCCTGCCGCGTGCGCCCGAAGTTCATCGGCGGAAACCGCGCGGTGTACGATGAGAGTTTAAAATAGGAAGCGGATTGGGACAGGGCCCTTCGACAGGCTCAGGGACCACCGTCCCCGTGTCTCAGGTCAGCGCGAGGGGATGGGGATGACCCGGACCTCGCTGCCATGGGCGCGGAGAATGCGCACCAGGTCTTCCGTCTTCAGCCAGACGGTTGCGGTGTTGTCATTGGGATGCGCGCCGATGAGAGCGCCCGGCTGCAGAAAGTACTCGTCCAGATAGAGCACGACGTGGCGGGTCTCGTCGTTTAAGAGGCCCAGCGGGGTCACTGCGCCGGGAAAGAGGCCCAGGCGGGCCGAAAGATCCTCTTCCGAGGCAAATTTCAGCGGGCGAAGGCTCTCCGCTTTGCGCAGCGCCTTCAGATCGACCCGCTTGTCGCCCCGGACCGTGATCATGTAGAAATTGTCCGTCTTATCCTCCCGCACGAACAGATTCTTGGCATCCGCTTCCGGGTGAGGCATCGCGATCTGCGCCACGTCTTCCATGTTCCAGACGGCCGGATGCTCCGTGATCTCGAAGTCCACGCCGCACATTTTCAAATAATCGTAGGTTTCCTGTTTGTTCATACCCCCATTATAGCAGAATCCGGCCGGCCATTTATTTGCATTGCGGATGGATCCATCAGAAAATTTATTCGATTACGCGCAATTAATGATGGCGGCGGACCTTTGCGCAATATATAATCAAACTGAGAGAAAAGGCGTTTGGCATGACCCCCATGAAGGCAAGCATTATTTCTAACAACGTGGATATTGAGGATCTTTTGCCAAGCGCCTTTTCTGTCACGTTTCTTCCCGGCGCGCCTGCCAGAGAGGTTCTGAGGGCGGCCCGCGACCGCATCCACCTGGGGGCGAAGCTGCTGGCTCACCCCATGGCGGGAAGGCTTCGGCCTAACGAAACGCCGTATATGACGGTCTTCCTGAAGGAGGCAGACGGAGTTCCGCTCGATCTGCCCAGCCTGGAGATCATCGAATACTGCCTGGCGGAGGACGCGAAGTACGCGAACGCTGGGAAGAAATACGACGAGGCGATGCTGCCCGATCTGCGGTTCATCGGCCGCGAACTGGCGGAAAGCACGCTGAAGGAACTGGATATCCGCTGAACATTCAACGCAGGACAAATGCGAAAGCAATTAGGAGGGTTGCATGGAACTGGAACTCAGAAAAATTGCCATACGGAACATCGAGTTCGGCACTCCGGCGCGCATCGAGGGGGATACGCTCATCGCGGATCCCGACGAGATGCGCGAACTGATCCTGGAGGACAGCCGGATCAAGAACGTTTCGTTTGACATCGCTCTGCCCGGGTCATCCACACGGATCCTTCCGGTCAAGGACGTCATCGAACCGCGGGCCAAGCCCGACGGCGAAACGTTCCCCGGAACGTTCCACGAGGACATGCAGGAGGGCGGAGAAGGCATTACCTATTGCCTGGAAGGCTGCGTGGTGACCACGACGGGCCCCATCGTCGGCTTCCAGGAGGGCCTCATTGACATGAGCGGCCCCGCGGCCGAGTACAACGTATACTCCAAGCTGTGCCACCTGGTGATGATCCTCGAAAAGCAGGATTACGTGGACCCTCACGAGCATGAGGAGGTCGTCCGCCTGGCGGGGCTCAAGCTGGCGCAGAACATCGCCGAACTCGGGTTCCTCGTGGAGGACTTCAAGAGCGAGGTGTACCGCTGGGGCAATATCGGCGAGAACTACAACGCCTATCCGGACCTGCCGCGGGTCGTCTACGTCTACAACTGCATGTCGCAGGGGCTGCTGCACGACTCGTATCTTTACGGCCGGGATTCCAAGATCATCGTTCCCACGATGCTGACCCCGCTGGAGATCTTCGACGGCGCGCTCGTCTCGGGCAACTGCGTATCGCCCGGCTCGAAGACCACGACGTACATGCACCAGAACAACGCCTGCATCAAGGAGCTGTTCAAGCGCCACGGCAAGGACTTCAACTTCGTGGGCATCGTGCTCTGCCCGCTCATGACCACGCTGAAGGAGAAATTCCGCAACCGCATGCTGACGGTCCGCCAGGTGAAGATGCTCGGCGCGGACGGCGCGCTCATCTCCCAGGAGGGCTTCGGCAATCCGACGACCGACCTGATGATCGTCTGCCAGGAGCTGGAGAGAAACGGCATCAAGACCGTCATCATCACGAACGAGGATGCTGGCATCGACGGCATGAGCGAATCCCTGCCCGACAGCGTGCCCGAGGCGAACGCCATCGTCACGACCGGCAACTCCAACGCCACGCTGATGCTGCCCGCCATGGAAAAGACCATCGGCGTGCTCAAGGACATCGAGCGCGTCTGCGGCGGCAACGTGAATTCCATCCAGCCCGACGGGCGCCTGCTCGTCGAGATCCACGGCATCATGGGCGGCCACAACCTGCAGGGCAACACCTACGTGGGCGCGGTCACCATTTAGAGGAGGTTTGGCATGAAGAAAATACTTTTTTATACCAACCAGTTCTTCGGCCAGATCGGCGGTGAGGAATTCGCTTACACCGAGCCGTTCGTCACAGAAGGCCCCAAGGGCCCGGCGATGGGTCTGAAGGCGGCCATCAAGGACGCCGAATTCGTCGCGACCATCATCTGCGGCGACAACTATTTCGCGGAAAACATCGACAAGTGCAAGGACTTCATCCGCGCGCAGGTCGAGAAGTACCAGCCGGATCTGTTCATCGCGGGACCCGCCTTCAACGCGGGACGCTTCGGCATCGCCTGCGGCGAGAGCTGCAAGCTCGTGCAGGGCGAGTTGGGCATTCCGTCCATCACCGGCATGTACGAGGAGAATCCGGCCGTCGACATGTTCAAGGCGGACTGCAAGATCGTGAAGACGGCCAAATCCGCGGCCGGCATGCGCCAGGCGGTACCCGTCATCGCGGCGCTGGCCACGAAGATCCTGAACGGCGAAAAGCTGGGCCTGCCCAAGGAGGAGGGATATTTCCCCATGGGCAAGCGGGTCAACGTGTTCCACGAGAAGAACGGCGCCGTCCGCGCGGTCGAGATGCTCATCAAGAAGCTGAACGACGAGCCCTACGAGACCGAGCTGGAGATCTCCACCTACGAAAAGGTGGACCCGGCCGCTCCCCTGAAGGACCTGAAGGGCGCGAAGATCGCGCTCTGCACGTCCGGCGGCATCGTGCCGTTTGGCAATCCGGACCACATGTTCGCGGCGTCCGCGAAGTTCTGGAAGAAATACGACCTGGCGGGCCTGGACAGCCTGGAAAAGGGCAAGTTCGAGTCGGTTCACGCGGGCTACGATCCCGTATACGCCAACGAGAACCCCAACCGGGTCGCCCCGTATAACGTACTGAAGGAGCTGGAGAAGGAGGGCGAGATCGGCGAGGTCTATCCGTACCTGATCACGACCACCGGCAATTCCACTTCCGTGGCAGACGCCACCCGTTTCGGAAAGGAGATCGCAGAGGAGCTGAAGGCCAACGGCGTTCAGGGCGTCATCCTCACCTCCACCTGAGGGACCTGTACGCGTTGCGGTGCAACGATCGTCAAGCAGATCGAGAAGGCTGGCATCCCCGCCGCCCACGTCTGCACAGTTACCCCTATCTCCCAGACCGTCGGCGCGGCCCGGATCTCCGGCGCGCAGGCCATCCCCTATCCCGCCGGCAATCCCAACCTGCCGCCCGAAAAGGAGGAAGCCCGCCAGCGCGAGATCGTCGAGAACGCGCTGGAGCTGCTGCTGAAGTAGCCGGGTTCTTTGCCGCTGTGACCCGCACGGGAGCGCCTCTGCCGGGGTCACGCCGGAATGAGACCCAACCCTGAAAAACAGATCATGGGACACATGGAGAAGCGTCTTCGTGTGTCCCATTTCGCTTTTTTGCCCGCGGGGTCACATTTTTCTGTGACCCCGCTTTACGCCGGTACCCGCCTTTCGCCGTCCCCGCGGAACGACGAACCATCTCCACTTTTTTTACCCGATTGCCTACGAAATATGGTATACTATAAAGGACTATGAGCACCATATATCCGTTCGGTAGACATGGAAGGCAACCCCTATGAAAATCGGTTTTGATTCGGAAAAGTATCTGGAAGAACAGTCGCGGTACATCCTGGAAAGGATCAACGGCAGGCAGTGCGAGCGGCTGTACCTGGAATTCGGCGGCAAGCTGGTCCAGGACAAGCACGCGGCGCGGGTGCTGCCCGGTTTCGACGAGAACGCGAAGATCAAACTGCTAGCCCGCATGAAGGACCACGCCGAGATCATCATCCCCATCTACGCCGGCGACATCATCGGCGGCAAGACGCGGGCCGATTATGGGATCACCTACGATCTGGAGGTTTTCCGCCTCATCGACACGTTCCGCAAGTACGAACTGTCCATCAACAGCGTCGTCATCACGCGCTACGAGGACAGCCCGGCGGTGCGGCAGTTCATTACGAAGCTCGAGGGCCGGGGCATCCGGACCTACAAGCACTACTTTACGAAGGGGTATCCGACGGACATCGATACGATCGTTTCCGACGAAGGTTACGGCGCGAACCCGTACATCGAGGTCAGCAAGCCGCTCGTCGTGGTCAACGGGCCGGGGCCGGGTTCTGGCAAGCTTGCCACCTGCCTGTCGCAGCTGTACCACGAGCACAAGCGGGGCGTGTCGGCGCGCTACGCCAAGTTCGAGACGTTCCCGATCTGGAATCTGCCGCTGAAGCACCCGGTGAACATCGCCTATGAGGCGGCCACGGTGGACCTGAAGGACGTCAACATGATCGACAGCTTCCACCTGGAGAAGTACGGGCAGCTGGCCGTGAATTACAACCGCGATCTGGAGATGTTCCCGGTGGTCAAGCGCATCATCGAGAAGATTACGGGCGAGGCTGCCGAGTACAATTCGCCGACGGACATGGGGGTGAACCGGGTCGGTTTCTGCATCACGGATGACGCGGCCTGCCGGGAAGCGGCCTGCCAGGAGATCATCCGGCGCTATCTGATGTCGCGGGTGGACTTCAAGAAGGGGCTCATCTCCGCCGAATCCGTGGAGCGCGCGAAGCTGCTGATGGACGAGGTCGGCAAGACCATCGGCGACCGCAGCTGCGTGCGTCCGGCGCTCGAATACGCTGAAAAGAAGCGGGCAATGGATCCGGAGCAGTTCCAGAACATCGTTGCCATGGCCATGGAGATGCCCGACGGCGCCATGATCACCGGCAGAAGCTCGCAGCTCATGGTCGCGGGCGCGGCGCTCATTCTGAACGCCATGCGCCACCTGTGCGGCATCCCCGAGGAGATGCTGCTCATCTCCGAGGACGTGCTGGCGACGCTGCAGCATCTGAAGGTGGACATTTTAAAGCGCGAATCGAGCACGCTTTCCCTGGAGGAAGTGCTCTCAGCGCTCACGATCTCGGCGGCGACGGGTAACCCGGTGGCGGAGATCGCGGTGGAAAAGCTGCCGCTGCTGGCGGGCTGTAAGGCTCACTGCACGGCCATCCTGTCCGATGCGGATGCGCAGATCTTCCACGACCTGCGCATCGACACGACGTGCGAGCCGGAATTCAGTACGAACAACCTGTATTTGGGGTAAAACAGGCTGGGGGACTTTATGAGGTATATGAAGAGATCGACCGCGGCGCTGCTGGCGGCTGTCCTGCTGCTGGCGCTGACGCCATGCGGGGCGTTCGCCGCGAGCAAGGCGGACGCGGAAAAAGTATATAGTTATAAAACGGATACGCTCCGGGAGACGGACCGCACGTACGAGGAAGCGGGGTTTACCGCGCGGGTCACCGTGCCGAACGTCCTCGGGACGGTAAAAGCGCACATCGAGACGCGCTACGGCAGCGCGGACAGCGACGTGCTCGTGCTGTACATCCCCAAGGACGAATGGGACGGCGACTGCGCCTACGGCGTGCTGAGCGCGCGGCTTCGGTCGAAGAGCCTGTCCGTCTATCCGGGCAGCGACCTCGTGATCGCCTGGAAGGACATGTATCAGTACGGCTTTATCGACACGGAGGGCGGCCTGTACACGTTCGACAAGGACACGCTGGAGATGCATTTCACAGCGGGGCCGGGCCTGTATACGGGCGTCGCGGCCATTCCCGTGGCGGCGGGTGACCCGCTGGGCAAGACCTACGAGGAGGCGCTCGCGGCGGCAAACGAGGCCGGTATCGAGCTGGACTACCTGGCGCTGGGCTACAACTTCATCCTGGCGCTGGACGACGACATGATCGCCTACTACCTGGAGCACGGCACGCTGGACCGGGTGTCGACCTACGCCTGGCCGGGCCTCGACGACCTGCTGGAGGAGACCCGCTACGAGGTGCAGCCGGTGATCATCACCCCGGGCGTTCATAACTTTTCGATCAAAAA
>JAIKZT010000108.1 GCA_024682015.1 Clostridia bacterium | reverse complement strand
CACCTTCATCGCCGAGATCGAGAAGCTGCTCGGCAGCGGGGCAGGCGGCAAGCTGAAGCCTGCCGCGAAGGCGCCGAAGACCCCGGCAGGTTCGGAGGCGGATCAATGAGGCAGAAGACGATCGTCGCCATTGACGGGCCGGCCGGCGCGGGCAAGAGCACCGTCGCCAAAGCGCTCGCGAAGAGGATAGGCGCGGATTACATCGATACCGGCGCTATGTATCGGGCCGTGGCGCTCAAGCTCGTGCGCACGGGCACGGATTATAACGATCCCGAAGCGCTGCAGGCCATGCTCGACGGCATGGACGTGGACTTTTCCGATGGGCATACGCTGCTGGACGGAGAGGACGTGAGCCATCTCATCCGCACGCCGGAGATCTCCGCGGTCGCGTCACCTTCGTCGGGCATTCCGGCTGTCCGCTACAAGCTGACTGCGCTGCAGCAGGCCATGGGCGCGCGCAAGAGCATCGTCATGGACGGCCGCGACATCGGCACGGTCGTATTTCCGGACGCGGACTTCAAGTTCTTCCTGACGGCATCTCCCGAGGAGCGGGCCCGCCGCCGCACGGAGGAGATGCGCGCGAAGGGGGAAAAGGCGGACTTTGAGCAGATCAAGGCGGACATCATTCAGCGCGACTATCAGGATTCCCACCGGGATTTCCGGCCGCTGCGCAAGGCGGATGACGCCGTGGAGATCGATTCGACCGACATGGACATAGACGGCGTCGTGGATACGATGATGGCCTTCATCGACGCCCGGGACCGGTAGGCGGAAGGGCGGTGTGACCCATGGCAGGAAGCGAAAACCAGAAACTGAAACTGCTGCACCTGTATAAGATCCTGCTGGAGGAGACGGATGAGGATCATCCGCTGACGACGCCGCAGATCCTGGAAAGGCTGGCCGCGAAGGGCATCCGGGCGGAGCGCAAGAGCATCTACGCCGATCTGGACGCCCTGCAGGAAGTGTTCGACGTGGACATCGTGCGCAGTGGCCGCAAGGGTTGCTACATCGCCAGCCGCGATTTCGACCTGGCGGAGCTGAAGATGATGACGGACAGTGTGCTGTCCTCGCGGTTCATCACCCAGACCAGGACGACGGAGCTCGTGGAGAAGATCCGCGGTCTCGCGAGCCGCTATCAGCGGCGGCAGCTGACGGGGCGCCTGTACGTGGCGGACCGGGTGAAGTCCATGAACGCCAGCGTGTACAACAGCGTGGACACCATCGCATCGGCCATCAGCGGGGACCGGAAGATCTCGTTCCGTTATTTCACCTACGACTGGCGCAAGGAAAAACAGTACCATCACGACGGCGAGCAGATCGTCGTAAGTCCCTTCGAGCTCGTATGGGACAACGAATTCTACTATCTCGTGGCGTTCGCGGATGGGACGAAGAGCCTGCGCCATTACCGCGTGGACCGCATGGAGAACATCCGCACGCAGACGAAGCAGCCGCGGGAAGGGCGGGAGGCGTTTGCCGGCGCGAAGGTGCAGACGTACTCCAAGCGCATGTTCTCCATGTATTCGGGCGAGGAAGTTAACGTAACCCTCCGTTTCGCAAACCAGCTGTCCGGCGTGGTGATCGACCGCTTCGGCAAGGACGTGATCCTGGCGCCGGACGGAGAAGGCCATTTCCGCATGAGCGCGACCGTCGCCGTAAGCCCTCAGTTTTACGGCTGGCTGTTCGGACTGGGCGCGGACGCACAGATCCTGGCGCCCGCGGACGTGCGCGAAGCTTATAAGGACATGCTGGCGCGCGTGGCCGCGCAGTACGGCGAGCCTACATCTTGTACAGCTCCCAGCGGCACTCGTCGATGACGTACTTCAGCTGATAGCGCCTTTCGCTGCCGGCGATCTCGCTCTGACAGTCGTACAGGTAGACGGGAAGCCCGGCGAGGCGGTCCTTGCTGGCCGTGAGGATGCGGCCGACGAAGACCTCCCGGCTGCTGCCGTCGGTGTCGGTATAGCGGAATTTATAGGGCAGGGGTTTGCCGCTGCCCTGGAAGACGACGATGGCGTCTATCGGTCTTTTCAGTAACTTCATCGGGGTGACCCTCCCAAGGGGACCTGGGTTCTCTTGCTCTCAGGTTCATTATAAAGAACATTTGTTCTTTTTTCAAGAGGCAATATGGAATTAAAAGAAACGACGGTCATTCTGGCTTCGGGCTCACCCCGGCGCATAGACATGCTGCGCGCGGACGGCATAGAGCCCGTCATCGTAAAGCCGGACTGCGCGGAAGACATCCACATGGCGCTCCACCCCCGGCAGGAAGTGATGGCGCTCGCGCTGCGAAAGAACCTGCGGGCTTTGGATATGCTGCGGGAGCGGGGAACGCTTCCTTTGGAAGGGGTCATCCTGTCCGCGGACACCATGGTCGTGCTGAACGGCCGCGCCATGGGAAAACCCCGGGACGAAGCGGACGCGGTGCGCATTCTGAACGAGCTGAACGGGCGGTGGCACACGGTGTGCAGCGGCGCCTGCATCAGCCGGCTTTCGGACGGCCGGCGAATCGTCTTCTGGCAGGGGACGGACGTGCAGTTCAGGACGTACACCCGGGAGGACATCGAAGCCTACGTGGCGACGGGAGAACCCATGGACAAGGCTGGCGCCTACGCGATCCAGGGCGGCTTCGCGCCTTACGTGCGGCAGACCTGGGGCCCGCTGGACAACGTGATCGGTTTTCCATACGAAGAAATTAAAAATATTTTAAAACAGTGGTAAAATATAACAGTTTGTGATATAATGCTCTCTGCGAATGCGCGGAGAGCGTTTTTATGAAAAAGAAAAAGGACAGGGCCTGCGCGGCGCCGGACGCGCAGGGACTCATGATGCGGGAGCTTCCGGCATCCGAACGGCCGCGGGAGAAGCTGTTTTCCCAGGGCGCTTCGGCTCTTTCGAACGCGGAGCTGCTGGCCGTGCTCATCGCATCGGGAACGGTAAGCGAAAGCGCGATGAGCCTCGCAGGCCGCGTGCTGGCGCTCGAAGGCGGCAGCCTCGGCGCGCTGCAGGCCTTTGCGCCGGAGGAATTCATGCGGGTCAAGGGCATCGGAAAGGCCAAGGCCTGCACCATCGCCGCGGCGCTCGAACTCGGCAGGCGGGCCGCCGCCATGCCGCCCGCGGAGAGGCCCGTGGTCCGGGGACCCGCCCCCGCCGCGGACCTGCTCATGTCCCGGATGCGCCATCTCCAAAAAGAAGAGCTGCGGGCGCTGCTCATCAACGCAAAGAGCGAGGTCATCATGCAGGAGACCATATCCATAGGCGGGCTCACGTCCGCCGCCTCGCAGCCGAGGGAGGTCTTCGCGGGCGCCATCCGCAAGGGAGCCTGCAGCATCATCCTCGCGCACAACCACCCCAGCGGCGATCCCGAGCCTTCGGAAGCAGACCGGAAGGCGACGAAACAGCTCGCGGAAGCGGGCCGCATGCTGGGCATTCCGCTCGTGGATCACATCATCATCGGGGACGGCGTCTACTTCAGCTTCCTGGAGAACGGGCTGCTGGCGGACGGCTGAGCCCCGGGCGATCCTTTCCCGCGTTTTTTTGAATTCGCTCTTTCTTCTTGCCGCCGCGGATGTTAAAATTATAGTATTCTAAGACAGGCGGTAAGAGTATGGGAGTTGTCGCAATGGTCGTCTCCGGCAAAGGAGGCGCCGGAAAAACCACGGTCACGGTCAATCTGGGCGCGACCCTGGCGCAGAAGGGCGCGAGGGTGTGTCTGGTCGATTTTAACATGGGCCTTCGCAACCTGGACATCTATCTGGGGCTGGAAGACCGCTGTCTCTTCGATCTGGGAGACGTGCTTACGGGCGTCTGCAAGACGGAGAAGGCGCTGGTGCGCGACGACCGCTTCGGGCTGCTCTTCATGCTGCCGTGCCCGCAGTTCAAGGAGATCAACGGGATCACGCCGCAGCACGTAAAAGGGCTCTTCAGCCTGCTTGCGGGCAAATTCGACTATGTGCTCGTGGACATGCCGCTCGGACTGGGTGAGACGATCGACAGCGTCGCCGCGGCTGCGGATCTGGGCATCATCGTGCTCACGCCGGACTACGTATCCCTGCGCAACGCGGACACCATGGACAGAAAACTGGACAGCTGCGGCCTGGAAAAGCGCTATTTCCTCATCAATAAGGTGGACATGCGCATCCTGGGCGAGGGCAGCGTGCCGGGCATCGAGCAGATCGCCCGCAGCATGGCCTGTCCCATGGCCGGCATCATTCCGCTCGACGAGAACATACACCTGGGCAACAACACCGGCAGTCCCGTGGTGATCGCCTCCGAATCCTACGTGGCGAAGAACTTCAGCAACATCGCGCTGCGGATATTTTAAAGGCATACTTGTAAAAGGAAAGACCTGCGGATGATGGTCCGCAGGTCTTTTTTCATGTCGATCCCGGGCTGACCCGGCCATTGTATCAGCGCAGCAGGATGAGTTTTTCTCCCTGCGCCTCTTCGATGCGCCCGATGAGATGCGCATCGAGCCCCTTTTCGCGCATGGCCTCAAGGCACTTCTTTGCGTCCTCTTGCGCCACTGCGGCCAACAGGCCGCCGGACGTCTGAGGGTCAAACAGCATGTCGCAGACGGCCAGTTCCGTCTCGCCCGCGTCCACGAACGCCTCGCAGTAGCGGCGGTTGCGGTAAAGGCCCTCCGGCAGCACGCCGAGCCGCGCGAATTCCAGCGCCTTTTCCATCAGGTCGATGGCGGAAACGTCCAGCCGCGCGGAAACGCCCGAACCGCTGACCATTTCGTACAGGTGACCCATGAGGCCGAACCCCGTCACGTCCGTGCACGCGTGGACCTCGCAGCTTTCAAGCGCTTCCGCGGCCGTGCGGTTCAGGCGGGTCATGACTTCAATGGCCGGCGCCATCTCTTCCTCCTTCAGCAGGCCCGCCTTGGAGACGGTGGTCATGATGCCGGTGCCGATGGGCTTCGTCAGGATGAGCGCGTCGCCGGGCAGCGCGCCGCAGTTGCGGTAGAAGCGCTTCGGATGGGCGAACCCCGTCACGGACAGGCCGTACTTGGGCTCCTCGTCGAGGATGGTGTGCCCGCCCGCGATGACCGCGCCGGCTTCATAGACCTTGTCGTAGCCGCCCCGCAGGATCTCGCGGATGACGTCCTCGGGCAGATTCCTGGGGATGGCCATCACGTTCAGGCACGTCTTGGGCTTCGCGCCCATGGCGTATATGTCGGACAGCGCGTTCGCGGCCGCGATCTGGCCGAACGTGTACGGGTCATTCACGACCGGCGGGAAGAAGTCCACGGTCTGCACGAGGCAGAGGTCGTCGCTCACCTGATATACGCAGGCATCGTCGCTTTTGTCGTATCCGACGAGAAGGGCGGGATCGCCATGCGTCGGAATGTCTTTTAGGATCTCAGCAAGAACTCCTGCTCCGAGCTTGGCGCCTCATCCGGCGCAGCCCGCGAGCGTCGTCAGCCTGATTTTGTCGCGGTCCATGGCAGATCACCTCCTTCGTCCGTGCATTGACTACGTTACCCATACAGTATATATCGCAGCCCATATTTTGTGCAAGTGGCGGATATTTTGTGCCCGGCCTACAATATTTACTTGCCATGGAGGGGGCTTCTGTTGTAAAATAGAGTGGTATTTTTGTAACGATAATTTTCTTAACTACGAGGCGTGTTCAGTTGACATAAACCAGTTGGAAAATTAGGTCACAGTACGCAGAGGAGGTAAAGCATGCTTGTCAAAGCGATCATTGCAATTGCCTTTCTCGCTGTCGGAATACTTGTAGGATACATCATCCGCAAAAACCAGGCGGAGAAGCTCATCGGCAGTGCGGAGACGCAGGCCAAGAACCTCATCCTGGATGCGGAAAACCGTTCCGAAGCCATCCGCAAGGAAACGCTGGCAGACGCCAGAGCGGAGGCTCATTCTATAAAGCAAGATGCGGAAAGAGACATCCGCGAGCGCAGAGAAGAGGTAAAGAAGACAGAGAGAAGACTTGTTCAGAAGGAAGAATCCCTGGACAGAAAGATCGAAAACATCGAACAGAAGGAAGAGGGCATCAACAAGAAGCAGCGCGCGCTGGCTGAAAAGGAGAAGGAGATGGACGGCTTCATCGAGAAGCAGCGGGCCGAGCTCGAACGCATCTCCGGATACACCGCCGAGGAAGCCAAGCAGATGCTGCTGGACTCCATCGAAAAGGACGTCCGCCGCGATGCCTCCCTCATGATCAAAGACATCGAGTCCAAGGCCAAGGAAGAGGCGGACCGCAGGGCGAAGGAGATCATCACCGGCGCCATTCAGCGCTGCGCCGCGGACCACGTGGCGGAGACGACCGTTTCCGTGGTGCCCCTGCCCAGCGACGAGATGAAGGGCCGCATCATCGGCCGTGAAGGCCGCAACATCCGCGCCATCGAGACCGCGACCGGCGTGGATCTCATCATCGACGATACGCCCGAGGCTGTCATCCTGTCCGGATTCGATCCGGTCAGAAGAGAGATCGCCCGGGTGGCCCTGGAAAAACTCATCGTGGACGGCCGCATCCATCCCGCCCGCATCGAGGAGATGGTCGAGAAAGCCGAAAAGGAAGTCAACACCATCATCAAGGAAGAGGGCGAATCGGCCACGTTCGAACTGGGCATCCACAACCTGCATCCCGAGCTGGTCAAGCTGCTGGGGCGGCTCAAGTACCGCACGAGCTACGGCCAGAACGTGCTGAAGCACTCCATGGAAGTCGCGCATCTGGCGGGGCTCATGGCCGGGGAGCTGGGCATGGACGTCAAGCTCGCGCAGCGGGCCGGCCTGCTGCACGACATCGGCAAGGCGCTGGATCACGAGATCCAGGGCACGCACGTGGACATCGGCATCGACGTGCTGCGCAAGTATAAGGAATCCGAGGCGGTCATCGACGCCATGGCGGCTCATCACGGCGACTACGAGCCCAAGAGCCCCGAAGCCGTGCTCATCGCGGCGGCGGACGCCCTGTCGGCAGCCCGTCCCGGCGCGAGAAGAGAGACGCTGGATACCTACATCAAGCGCCTGCAGAAGCTGGAGGAGATCGCGAATACGACGCCGGGCGTGGAGAAATCCTTCGCCATCCAGGCGGGCCGCGAGATCCGCATCATCGCGCGTCCCGACGAAGTCTCCGACGATTCCATGGCCCTGCTGGCGCGGGAGATCTCCAAGAAGATCGAAAGCGAACTGGAGTATCCGGGCCAGATCAAGGTCAACGTCATCCGCGAGACGAGAGCGGTGGATTACGCGAAGTAAAACAGGAGAGACATGTTCGTATATCTGGATAACAGTGCGACGACCCAGGTAAAACCGCAGGTTGCGGACATTATGGCAAAGACAATGACGGAGGATTTTGGAAATCCTTCGTCTTTGCATAGAATGGGCGTGCGCGCGGAGAAACTTTTGAAGCAGGCGAGGACACAGGTCGCCGGGGCGCTGAACGCGTCTTCCGATGAAGTGTTCTTTACGTCCTGCGGCACCGAAAGCGACGAGACCGTGCTGCGCGGCGTATGGGAAAGCCGCAGAAAGCAGGGGAAGCGCATCATCACGACGGCTGTGGAACATCCGGCCATCCTGCGTTCCTGCGAGTACCTGCAGCGGCAGGGTGCGGATGTCGTCTATCTGCCGGTCGACCGGTACTGCCGGCTCGACGTGGAGGCGCTGAAGGCGGCCCTCACGCCGGACACCATCCTGGTGTCGGTCATGCACGTGAACAACGAGGCGGGCAGCATCTTCCCGCTGGCGGACATCCGCCGGGCGATCGACGCGGTTGACCCGTCCATCCTCTTCCATACGGACGCCGTGCAGTCCTTCGAAAAGCTCGATACGGACGTGCGTGCCTTGGGCGTCGACATGCTCAGCCTGTCGGGTCACAAGATCCACGCGGCGAAAGGCATCGGCGCGCTGTACGTGAAGAAGGACCTGCACATCCAGCCGTTCCTTTTGGGCGGCGGCCAGGAGAAGGGCTTCCGCTCGGGTACGGAGAACCTGCCCGGCATCGCGGGGCTCGGAGAGGCCGTGCGGCTGGCGGAAGAGGGCAAGCGGGAAAGGATCTCGCACATCGCGAAGGTTCGTGCGCGCCTGCTTTCGCTCATCCGCGAAAACATTCCCGACATCGCGGTGAACTCCCCGGAAGACGGCGTCTGTTCCGTCCTGAACGTGTCGTTCCTCGACTGCCGCGGCGAGGTGCTGCTGCACGCGCTCGAACAGGACGACATCTACGTGTCCACGGGATCCGCCTGCTCCTCCCACAAGAAGGGCAGCCACGTGCTCACGGCCATGGGGCTGAAGCCGGAGGAGATCGAAGGGGCCGTGCGTTTCTCGTTCTGCGAGGACAACACGGAAGAGCAGATGGACTACGTCTGCGAGAAGCTGAAGGCGGCCGTTTCCAGCCAAAGAAGGCTGCGCGCGGCGTTTAAGAAGAGATAAGCCATGGAAAACGTTTACATCGTACGCTGCGGAGAAAGCGCGCTGAAGGGCAAGAACAAGCCGTATTTCGAGCGCATGCTCGTGCAGCGGATCAAAAAGAATCTGAAGGAGTTCGAGGGGGTCGCCGTCGAACGCATCGACGGCCTCATCTTCGTGCGCACGCCCGAAAGCGCGCCCCCCGAGGACGTGCTGAAGAAGGCGTCCCGCGTATTCGGCGTGGATTCCATCAGCCCCGCCATCGAGATCCCCATCGCCGGGATGGAGGCGGAAGACGCCGTAAAACTCATCGGCGAGCGGGCGGTCTCGTACATGCTGCAGCAGATCGAATCGCGCGGCGTCAGGACGTTCAAGGTCGACGGAAGGCGCGCGGACAAGTCGTTCGCCATCCAGTCGCCGGACATCTCCCGCAAGGTCGGCGCGGCCGTCCTGAAGGGCTGCAAGGTGTTGAAAGTCGACGTCCACGAACCCGACGTCTGCCTGTACGTGAACGTGCGCAGAGGGTTTGCCTACCTGTACGAGCGCAAGATCTCCGGGTACGGCGGCCTTCCTCTGGGTTCCAACGGCAAAGGCCTCGTGCTGCTGTCCGGCGGCATCGATTCGCCCGTGGCCATGTTCCTGATGGCTCACCGCGGCATGAACGTCGAGGCCGTGCACTTCCATTCCTACCCGTATACGTCCGAGCGGGCGTTTGAAAAGGTCAAGGACCTCGCGGGCATCCTCACGGATTACTGCGGGCGCATCCGCATGTTCTCCATCAATCTGCTGCCCATTCAGGAGCAGATCGTCAGCAACTGCCCCGAAGAGGAGACGACCATCCTCGTGCGGCGGTTCATGATGCGCATCGCGGAACGGATCGCGAAGCGGGAAGGGGACCTCATGCTCATCACGGGGGAGAGCCTCGGCCAGGTCGCCAGCCAGACGGCGGCTTCGCTCGTGGTCACCGACGCGGCGGTCAGCCTGCCCGTCATGCGGCCGCTCATCGCCATGGACAAGACGCAGATCATGGACATCGCGCGCGACATCGGCACGTTTGAGACATCCATCCTGCCGTTCGAGGACTGCTGCACGGTCTTTCTGCCCAAGCACCCGGTGACCCAGCCGAAACTCGACCGCATCGAAGCCTCGGAAGCGCGCCTGGATGTGGAAAAACTGGTGCAGGCAGCCGTGGACTCCGCAGAATTGACAATAATTTCGCAAAGAGAGGCCTAAATATTGCGCTTCCCCCTTGCAAAGTTTGTTAAAATATTGTTTAATAAGTATTGGTAGCAACGCGCCCACGAGAGGGGAGCGCTGTCTTGCACGCTGTTATTTTTAGGACATAGTTAATATGGCCCTGTAGAAAATATAAGGAGGCAAAAGAATGAACTTTCAATTATCGAAAGAGCAAGAGAAAGTAAGAGAGCTGGTAAGGAAGTTTGCCCTTGCCGAAGTCGAACCCATCGCTGCTGACATCGATAAGGAACACAGATTCCCGAAGGAGAACGTCGAAAAGATGGCGAAGCTCGGCATGATGGGCATTCCCTTCCCGACCGAGTACGGCGGAGCCGGCTCCGACCACATCTCTTACGCGATCACCGTGGAGGAACTCTCCAGAGTCTGCGCGTCTACCGGTGTTATCGTCTCTGCTCATACGTCGCTTTGCTGCTGGCCGATCTTCAACTACGGCACAGACGAGCAGAAGGCAAAGTATCTGCCCGACCTGCTCTCCGGCAGAAAGCTTGGCGCTTTCGGTCTCACCGAGCCCAACGCGGGTACCGACGCATCCGGTCAGCAGACCAAGGCTGTTGACATGGGCGACCACTGGCTGCTCAACGGCGCCAAGGTGTTCATCACCAACGGCGGCTACGCGGACACCTTCGTCGTCTTCGCGATGACGGACAAGAGCAAGGGCAACCACGGCATCACCGCTTTCATCGTCGAGAAGGGCTTCAAGGGCTTCTCCATCGGCAAGACGGAAGATAAGCTGGGCATCCACGCTTCTTCTACTACCGAGCTGATCTTCGAAGACTGCATCGTTCCCAAGGAGAACCTGCTGGGCGAAGTCGGCCAGGGCTTCAAGATCGCCATGTCCACGCTGGACGGCGGCCGCATCGGTATCGCTTCCCAGGCTCTGGGCATCGCGCAGGGCGCTCTGGACGTCACCGTCGACTACATGAAGTCCAGAAAGCAGTTCGGCAAGTCCCTGAACAAGTTCCAGGCGCTGGCTTTCGAAGTCGCTGAAATGAAGACCCGCATCGAAGCTGCGAGACTCCTGGTCTACAGCGCTGCCTTCAAGAAGGACATGCACATGCCGTACTCCGTAGACGCCGCCATGGCCAAGTACTACGCTGCGGAGACCGCCATGTACGTCACCACCAAGGCTGTCCAACTGCACGGCGGTTACGGTTACACGACCGACTATCCCGTCGAACGCATGATGAGAGACGCCAAGATCACCGAGATCTACGAAGGAACCACGGAGGTCCAGAAGATGGTCATCTCCGGCGCTGTGTTTAAGTAGGCTATAGGGAGGAAAAGAACTATGAGAATCATCGTTTGCGCAAAGCAAGTACCCGATACCAGCGAAGTTAAGATCGATCCGAAGACCAACCGAATCATCCGCGACGGCGTGCCCAGCATCCTCAATCCCGACGATGCGAACGCCCTCGAGGAAGCGCTGCTGCTCAAGGACAAGGATCCCGAAACGGTCGTTACGGTCGTCTCCATGGGACCTCCCCAGGCTAAGGACATGCTCATCGAATGCCTCGCCATGGGCGCCGACGAGTGCTACCTGCTCTCCGACAGAGCGGTAGGCGGCTCCGATACGTGGGCGACTTCCAACGCGATCACCGCTCTGATCGAGAAGATCGGTCCCTTCGACATGATCTTCGCCGGCAGACAGGCCATCGACGGCGATACCGCTCAGGTCGGCCCGCAGATCGCTGAAAAGATGCACCTGCCCCAGGTCACTTACGTTCAGAAGTTCGAGATCTCCGAAGACAAGAAGACCGTCACCGTCCAGAGACAGCTTGAAGACGGCTACGAAGTCATCGAAGTCCACACTCCCTGCATGCTCACCTGCATCAAGGAGCTGAACAACCCCAGATACATGACAGTCAGCGGCATCGTCAAGGCCTGCAAGGCCGACGCTCCCATCTATGTGAAGAGCGCCAAGGACGTCGAGTGCGACCTCACGAAGGTCGGCCTCGAGGCATCCCCGACCGTCGTATTCCGTTCCTTCACGCCGGCTCCGAAGGCCCCCGGCCAGATCATCCAGGGCGAGGACGAGAGAACTCAGTCCAAGAACCTGCTGGCCAAGCTGAAGGAAAAGCACGCGATCTGATGGTAGAAGGAGGAATTTACAATGGCTGTTGTTGTTAATCAAGAATTATGCAAAGGTTGCAAGATCTGCGTCAAGAACTGCCCGTTCCAGGCGATCGACTTCGACGAGACCACCAGAAAGGCAACCATCAACGAAAAGTGCACGGCTTGCTCCGTCTGCATTTCCAAGTGCCCGTTCAAGGCTATCAGCAAGGATGAGACCGACGAAGTCGACCTGTCCGCTTACAAGCACATCTGGGTATTCGCCGAACAGAGAGACGGCGAGCTCATGGGCGTAGCGAAGGAACTCATCGCCTGCGGCCGCAGACTTTCCAGAGACATCTCCCCCGAGACCAAGTGCTATGCGCTTCTCGTCGGCAACCATCTGGACGCTCTTGGCCAGGAAGCGATCGAGTGGGGCGCTGACGGCTCCATCCTCATCGAGAGCCCGCTGCTCGAGCACTTCAACACCGACGGTTACACGAAGGTCATCTGCGACGCGATCAAGGAATACAAGCCCGAGATCATCCTGTACGGCGCCACCCACATCGGCCGCGACCTCGCTCCGCGCGTAGCCGGCAGATCCAACGTCGGCCTCACCGCAGACTGCACCGGTCTGGAAGTCGACCTCGAAAAGTACAAGGCCTACTGCGCCAAGGAGACCACGCTCGACCTGTCCACGCTCGAAGGCGAGGACCCCAACGACAAGTGCATCAAGCAGACCCGTCCGGCATTCGGCGGCAACCTGATGGCCACCATCGTCTCCAAGAAGACCAGACCGCAGATGTCCACCGTACGTCCCGGCGTCATGTCCAAGCAGGAAAGAGTCCCCGGAGCCAAGGGCGAGATCATCAAGGTCACCCCGAAGCTCGAAGAGAGCGACATCCGCACCAAGATCATCAAGATCGTCAAGGAAGCCAAGGAAATGGTCTCCCTCACCGACGCGAAGATCATCTGCTCCGGCGGCCGTGGCCTGGGCGGACCCGAAGGGTTCAAGCTCATCCAGGAATTCGCCGATAAGGTTGGCGGTGTTGTCGGTTCCTCCCGTGCCTGCGTAGACGCCGGCTGGATCGGACACGAGCATCAGGTCGGCCAGACCGGTACCACGGTCAAGCCCGACATCTACTTCGCCTGCGGCATCTCCGGCGCCATTCAGCACCAGGCCGGCATGAAGAACTCCAAGATCATCGTCGCGATCAACAAGGATCCGGACGCTCCGATCTTCGGCATCGCCGACTACGGCATCGTAGGCGACCTGTACAAAGTCGTTCCCATGATCATCGAAGAGTGGGACAACTTCTCCACAGCTCTCTAATATTTTCTACAAAGCCTTTAAGGACCGCTCTTCGGAGCGGTCCTTTTTCGTCGTGACGTTCGCCGGGCCTGCTTTCATGCATCTTGAAATGCAGGCTTTCAGCCGGTATAATGCTTATGCCTGCAAGTGCTTCAGGAAGCGAAAGAAGGCAGAGAAGTCCGGCTGCGCATCGAAAAGCGAAAGCGGCCCGGATCTGGCATGACCGATCCATGCATGAAGCATAAACCGAGATAAGAGAGAAGCCTATGGAAAAGAAATCGGGCGGGTTCAACTCCCGCATCGGCCTGGTGATGACGCTCATCGGCGGCAGCGTCGGGACGGGCAATATCTGGCGCTTCCCGCGCATGGCGGCGCTCAACGGAGGCGGCGCCTTCGTGATTGCGCTCATCATCTCCAGTTTCGTCGTAGCGCTGCCCATTCTGAACGGCGAGATGATCCTCGGCCGCGCCACGCGGCATTCCGGCGCCGGCGCGTTCCGCGACTTCGCCGGGAAGAAATACACGTGGATGGGCGCGTACCTCGTGGCGATCTGCATGATCATCACCGCGTATTACATGGCCATCCTCGGCTGGGTGCTGAAATATCTGGGCATGTCCATCACGGGTAGTTATTACGGCAAGGACCTGGAAGAGGTCTTCGCGAAGACGACGACCGGCAATTTCTCGACATACGTCCTGTTCGTCATTCCCATCCTGCTGCTGGGCTATCTGCTGATCAAAGGCATCGGCACCATCGAAAAGGCCAACACGTTCATGATCCCGGCGCTCGCACTCATCTGCCTCGTGCTGGCTGTCCGGGCCATTACTCTGCCTGGTTCGCTCGAGGGGGTCAAATACCTGTTCGACATCAGGGCGGAGTACTTTCTGAAGCCTCAGACGTGGCTGAACGCGCTGTCCCAGTGCTCGTGGTCCATCGGTCCCGGTTTTTGCCTGACGCTGGCGTACGCGGTGTTTACGGAAAAGAAGTCGGACGTGTCGCTGAACATCGCGATCCAGGTGTTCGGCAACCAGTCGTTCGCGATGCTGGCGGGGCTCATGATCCTCCCGGCCGTCTTCGCCATGTCCCCGTCGGTGGATGCCGCCTACGCGGCGTGCGCGTCCGGCAACCAGGGGCTTACGTTCGTGACCCTCACAGGCATGTTCCAGCATATGCCCGCGGGCAGGCTGGTAGCGATCCTGTTCTTCGTGGGGCTGACATTTGCGGCTTTCTCCTCGGCCATCGGCATGTGCAACGTCGGCATGGTCTTCCTGATGGACCTGGGCTGGAGCCGCAAAAGGGCTGTTCTGGCTTCGATCCTGTTCCTCCTTGTCGTGGGCACGCCGTCGGCGCTGTCCCTGAAGGTCTTCAACAATCAGGACTGGGTGTGGGGCGTTGCGCTGCTGCTGTCGACGATCTTCATCAGCGTCGCGCTGCTGAAATATGGGCTGGAGAAGGCGCGGCAGAACTTCCTGCTGTTCCCTGAAAACGAGTGGAAGATGGGGAAATGGTGGAATGTCTGCGCGGGCTTTGTTTCGCCCCTCCTTACGGGTTTCATGATCGTCTGGTGGATGATCCAGACCATCGAATGGTTCCCAGACGACTGGTGGAACCCTGCCAACCTGGACGGGCTGGGCACCATCCTGCTGCAGACGCTGGCCCTGATCGCAGTGCTATTGCTGACGAACGACAAGCTGGCCGGCGCCATCAAACACCGGTATTTCGATGGGGAACATTTCCCCGAACTCCCGGAGAGAGAATAGGAGGCTTGCCATGGGATGGGTGTTTTCGATGATCCTCTGCCTGGCGCTCACCTGGGGCGCCACGGGCGTAGTGGTCTATAAGATGATAAAGAATTCAAAAAAGTGATTGGCAATTGCAGGCCGGGCTGTCCTTCGGGGCAGCCTTTTTATGCATATAAAAAATGAGGGGCTCCTGGGCGGAATATGATTGACAATAAAGACATTATATGGCAATATATACCATATGGATACCAAAGAACAAGACAGGATCAGAAAGAAACGGGGGCAAAAGGGCGAAGATATCGCCTGCGCGTATCTCGAAAAGAAGGGATACACTATCCTTGAACGCAACTTTCGGTGTAAAATAGGAGAGGTGGATATCGTGGCGTGCGATGCGCAGACCCTTGCGTTCGCGGAGGTCAAAGCCCGTACGCGCACGGACTACGGCATGCCCCGCGACGCGGTGGACAGGCGCAAGCAGTGGAAACTCGTGCGATGCGCGCAAGTTTACTGCAAGATGCACAAGAGTCGGCTGGGTCACCTGTCGCCGCGCATGGATATCGTCGAGGTGCTGTATACCGAAAGCGGCACGTACGTGCGGCATACCCCGAACGCATTTTCGCTTGGATCATAAGGAGGAGCATTATGGATAAACAAATCTTCTTTTTAGGCGCCGGCAACATGGCCGAGGGCATCATAGGCGGCCTGCTGATGAACAAGGTCTTTGAGCCTTACCAGATCACGATCTACGACGTATCCGAACCGCGCATGGACTACATGATCGAAAAATACGGCGTGATCTCCACGCCGGATCCGGCCTCGGGGCTGGCGGATGCGGACATCATGCTCTTAGCCGTCCGTCCGCAGGATATGGGCCAGATACGCTGGATCAAGGAGGCGGAAAAGAAGGAAAGCCTGCTGACCATCTCCATCGTCAGTTCCACGCTGATCAGCACGATTGCGGGCGTCATCGGCGAAGGGAAGATCGCGCGGCTCATGCCCAATACGCTGATCCAGGCGCAGCACGGCTATTCGGCGCTGTGCGCGAACGCGGCCTGCACGGAAGAGGACAAGGCTGCCCTTGAGGAGATCGGCAACGCGATCGGCCAGACGATGTACGTGGAAGAGAAGCTGTTCAACGCGTGGACGGGCTTCGCGACTTCCGGGCCGCTCATGGTGTATAAGTTCATCTACGGCATGATCGAAGGCGGCGTTTACAGCGGTTTTCCGCTGGAACAGAGCAAGAAGATCGTATATGAGAACATCATCGGCGCGGGCCTGACGCTGCGCGATACCGGCGACTATCCGCTGCAGATCGTGGATCGCATGGCGACGCCCGGCGGGGTCGGCATCGAGCAGTTCAAGACGCTTGAAGAAGGCAACTTCACGAACCTGTGCATGGATGCGGTCTGGAACGCGGTGCAAAAAGCGGAGAAGATGGCGGAGAAGTATAAGGTGGAATAAGGCTTTGCCAGCCTCTTTGGCGGGCTTGTAGACCTTTCTGTTTATAAATGCGCTTTAATTGAGCAGGGATAGAATAACTATCCCTGCTTCTTTATGCAAAAAATGGGTTTACAATTGGCTGCTACCGGTGTATGATAATGGCAATATATAACTGTTATGGTAAAAGAATTGTAATTGGAAATTTCATTGAGGAGATATCATGTACGCAAGAGTGTTAACGGCCTGCCTGTACGGCATCGCCGGAGAGGTGACCGGGGTGGAGGTGGACGTGGAGAACGGCCTGCCGGGCTTTACGGTCGTGGGACTGGCGAATCAGTCGATCCGGGAAGCGAAAGAGCGCATCCATTCCGCCATTCTCAACAGCGGATACGCGTTTCCGGACAAGCGCATCACGGTCAATCTGACCCCGGCCAACAAGAAAAAGGAGGGCAGCCATTTCGATCTGCCCATCGCCATCGGAGTGCTGCTGGCTTCAGGCCTGCTGGATCCCAAGCGTGACCTGGAGGAGACGGCCTTTCTGGGGGAACTGACGCTGGACGGACGCATCTCCGGCGCGGAAGGCGTGCTGCCCATGGTGATCGGCCTGCAGAAGACCGGCGTCAGGCGGGTCATCGTGCCTCCTGCCAATGCGGCCGAGGCTGCGCTCGTGAAGGGCGTAGACGTCCTTGCGGCAGCGAGCCTGCAGCAGGCAGCGGACTGGCTCTGCGGATTCGAGGAACTGGATGCACAGGCGCCAGCCGGCACACAGGAGGCCATGCCCGTATTGGCCGACTTTTCCGACATACGGGGGCAGCAGGCCGTCAAGCGCGCGGCGCAGGTGGCTGCGGCGGGAAGCCACGGCATGCTGATGATCGGGCCGCCCGGCGTGGGCAAGAGCATGGTGGGCAAGCGCCTCGCCGGCATCCTGCCGCCGCTGTCCTACGCAGAGCAGCTGGAAGTGACCCAGATCTACAGCGTGGCAGGCGAACTGAAGGAGGGCTGCCCGCTCATCACGTACAGGCCGTTTCGCGCGCCGCACCACGGCATGTCGTCAGCGGCGCTGGCGGGGGGAGGGACCGTCCCAAGGCCTGGCGAGGTCTCGCTGGCTCACCGGGGCGTGCTGTTCCTCGACGAATTGCCCGAGTTCTCGGCGCACACGCTGGAGGTTCTGCGGCAGCCCATGGAAGACGGTGAGATCACGATCTCCCGCGCGTCCGGACGATGCACCTATCCCGCGCGCTTCATGCTCGTGGCTGCGATGAATCCCTGCCGCTGCGGCTACTTCGGGGACCCGGTAAAGCCCTGCACCTGTTCGGAAAGCGATCGCCGCAAGTACGTAGGGCGCGTGTCTGGGCCGCTGCTGGACCGCATCGACATCCACGTAGCGCTCGAGCGGAGCAGCTACGCGGAGGTGTCCGCGGAAAACGCGCCTCCGTCGGTCAGCTCCGCAGAGCTTCGAAAGGGCGTGGAGGCTGCGCGCCTTTTGCAGGAGGAGCGCTACCGGGGGCTTCGCATCCGTTCCAACGCGGAGCTTACGCCGCTGCAGATCGGGCGGTTCTGCCGGCTGGACAGCGCGTGCGAGACTATCATGGAGGCCGCCTTTAGCCGGTATTCGCTCTCGGCGAGATCGTATCACCGGGTGCTGAAGGTCGCCCGGACCATCGCGGATCTGGCCGGCAGCGCCGCGATCGGGCAGGAACACCTGCTCGAAGCGCTGGGGTATCGCCTGCCGGAGAAGTATTTTCAATAGAAAAGGGGTATCGACATGGAAGAATACATCTATTACGTATGGCTCAGCCTTGTTGCGGGGATCTCATCGGACGTCAAGCTGTCGCTCATGCGCCTGTTCGGCGGGCCGCGGGCGCTGTTTGAAGCCCCGGAAGGCGACATCATTCAGGCGTTTCGGCAGGTGACGGAGGGTCACCGCTTCGGACAGGGCCTGCGCAGGCTGCTGGAGCGGGATCTTTTGCCTGCTGACCGCGCCATCACCAGGGCGGCCCGGAGCGGAAGCCACGTCATTCCGCTGTGTTCGCCCGCCTATCCCTCGCTGCTCAAGACCATCAAGGACCCGCCGATCGCCTTGTTCGGCAGGGGAGACGTTACGCTGCTGAAGACGCGCTGCGTGGCCATCGTGGGCACGAGAAGGGCCTCTCCCTACGGCAGGTGGGCTGCGGCGGAGATCGCCAGGCGGCTGGCGCGCCTGGGGATCACCATCGTGTCCGGCATGGCAGAAGGCGTCGATTCGGCGGCTCACGAGGGATGCCTCGCAGCTGATGGCAAGACCATCGCCGTGTTCGGCACCGGGCTGGACGTGTGCTTTCCGAAGTCGAACCAGGGACTGTGCGGACGGATCGCTGAAAAGGGGCTGCTCCTTTCGGAATACGCATTTGAGGAGAGCGGCCGGCCCGAGTATTTCCCGGTGCGAAACCGCATCATCTCCGGGCTTTCCGAGAGCTGCGTCGTGGCAGAGGGCGCCGTGCGCAGCGGCTCGCTGATCACGGCGGGGCTGGCGGCGGAGCAGGGGAGGAACGTGTTCGCGCTCCCTGGCAACATCAACCAGCCCGGCAGTGCGGGAACGAACCTGCTGATCTCGGAAGGCGTGCCGCCCATCACTTCCCTGGGCGGGCTCATCGAACTGCTGGGCTTGCAGGATGCGGCGGACGAGGTGAAGGCTGGACTGTCCGAAGCGGAGTCCGGGCTGCTGAACTACGTGCGCAGCTGCGGCAGCACCTCCCGGGAGTACATCCTGGCAGGTTGCGGCATGCCTGCCGCCGATGCATCCTCCCTGCTCATCTGTCTGGAACTAAAGGGACTGCTGAAGCTGTCCGGCACGCAGGTCTACGTGCAGAGTTAGTGGCTCTTTCCGGGCCGGCCAACATTGGTTCTTTACATTTCCTACATTAGAATGTAACATAGAGAACGTATTATTTATTCTGAGAGGATCATCATGGCAAACGCAAAACATCTCGTCATTGTGGAGTCTCCGTCCAAGGCCCGCACCATAGGAAAATTCCTCGGCAGCCGCTATAACGTGGTGGCGAGCGCGGGACATCTGCGCGACCTGCCTAAGAGCAGCCTGGGCGTGGACATGGAGCACGATTTCGAACCGAAATACATCAACGTAAGGGGCAAGGCGGACCTCATCCGCACCATCAAGAAGGAAGCGAAGGCCGCGGATAAGGTCTATCTGGCGACGGACCCCGACCGCGAGGGAGAGGCCATCTCCTGGCATCTGTGCGACCTGCTGGGCATTGACCCGGCCAGAGCCTATCGCGTCGTCTTCCCCGAGATCACCAAGAGCGCCGTGCTCGAGGGCATCAAGAACAGCCGCCCCATCGACATGAACCTCGTCAACGCCCAGCAGGGCAGGCGGGTCATGGACCGCATCGCCGGCTACGAGATCTCGCCCGTGCTGTGGACGAAGATCGGCAGGGGGCTCTCCGCAGGCCGGGTGCAGTCGGCGGCGCTGAAGATCATCTGCGACCGCGAGAAGGAGATCGAGGCGTTTGACCCGCAGGAATACTGGGTCATCACCGCGGACCTGTGCAAGCAGGGCGTTCCCGCTTCGCAGAAGAAAAAGAATACGTTTACGGCGACGCTGGCGGAATACCAGGGCAAGAAGGTCAAGCTGGACAGCAAGGCCGATGCGGACAAGGCGCTTAAGGATCTGAAAGCCGGCGATTTCCGCGTGAAGAGCCTCGAACCCTACGAGACGGTCAAGCGGCCTTACGCGCCGTATACGACGAGCACCATGCAGCAGGACGCGTCCATCAAGCTGCATTTCGGCCCGCAGAAGACCATGTCCGTCGCGCAGCAGCTGTATCAGGGGGTCAACGTAAAAGGGCACGGCACGACCGGCCTCATCACGTACATGCGTACCGACTCCGTGCGCATCTCCGACGAAGCGGACGCCGCGTGCAAATCGTACATCGCGGGCACGTACGGCAAGGAATACGTGGGCAACAACCGGTACACGAACAAGTCGTCGAACGCGCAGGACGCCCATGAAGCCATCCGGCCTTCGTACATGGATCTGGATCCCGAGACGGTGAAGGATTCGCTGCAAAGCGACGAATATAAGCTCTACAAGCTCATCTGGTCGCGCTTCGTCGCAAGCCGCATGAAGCCCGCCGTCTACAGCGGCGCCGCGGCTGAGATCGAAAACGGAGACTACCTGCTGAAGGCGAAGGGATCCGCCCTGAAATTCGACGGCTACATGAAGGTCTACCGCGATACGGCCAAGGAGGAAAAGGACAAGCTCCTGCCGCCTCTTCAGGCCGGGGAGGCGCTGGATCTGGCGGACCTGAACGGCGAACAGAAGTTCACGCAGCCGCCTGCGCGGTTCACCGAGGCCAGCCTCATCCGCGAGATGGAGGAGAACGGCATCGGCCGCCCGAGCACGTACGCGACGATCGTGAACACGCTCACGACGAAAAAGTACGTAGCCAAGGAGAAGAACGCGCTGTCGCCGACAGACCTTGGCAACAAGATCACGTACCTGATCATGGAGCCGTACTTTAAGGAACTCGTGGACGTGGGCTTTACCGCGGACATGGAGAAACAGCTGGACAAAGTGGAAGAGGGCGACCTGCAGTGGCAGAAGGTGGTCGGCGACTACTACAACGGCTATCTGAAGGATGAACTCGCCAAGGCGAAGACCGAGGCGGAGAAGATCGTCACCGAGCCCGAGTACATCGGCGAGAACTGCCCGCAGTGCGGAAGGCCTCTGGTGAAGAAGAACGGCAAATTCGGCTCGTTCATCGCCTGCAGCGGCTATCCGGAGTGCAAGTATACCCGCAACATCGTCGTGGGCACGGGCGTTTCCTGCCCGCTGTGCGGCAAGGAGATCGTTGTCAAGAGAAGCCGCAAGGGCAAGACGTTCTACGGCTGCAGCGGCTATCCGGATTGCGGGCAGGTCTACTGGTACAAGCCTGTGAACAAGAAGTGCCCGAAGTGCGGGCAGCTGCTCGTGCAGCGCGGCAGAAAGCTGGTCTGCAGCAACGAAGAGTGCCATTACAGCGAGAAAAATAATTAACGATATATAGAGATCACAAAATCGAGAGGGAATAGTATGACTCAATTTCACGCGACGACCATCGTCCTGGTCAAGAGAAGTCCCGACGACATCTGCATCGGCGGAGACGGGCAGGTGACCATGGGCGAACACTCCATCATGAAAAACAACGCGAAGAAGGTGCGCAAGATCTATAAGAATTCGGTCATCACGGGTTTTGCTGGTTCCGTGGCCGACGCTTTTTCGCTGACGGAAAAGTTCGAAAAGAAACTGGAAGAGCACGGCGGCAACATGAAGCGCGCGGCCGTGGCTTTAGCGCAGCTGTGGCGCAGCGACGCCGGCGCGCGCAATCTCGAAGCCATGATGCTCGCGGCTGACAGGGAGAGCGTCCTGCTCATCTCCGGCAACGGCGAGGTCATTGAGCCCGACGAAAACTACGTGGCCATCGGGTCTGGCGGCAACTACGCCTATGCGGCGGCTCACGCGCTGTACGACCATACCGACATGGACGCGGAACAGATCGTGCGCGAGGCGCTGAAGATCGCCTCCGACATCTGCGTATACACGAACGACCGCGTTTCCGTGGAAAAGCTGTAAGGAGGTGCGGACATGGCAAAGTCTTTCATGAGCTATACGCCGAAGGAGATCGTGGCGGAGCTCGATAAATACATCATAGGCCAGGAAAAGGCGAAGCGGTCCGTCGCGGTGGCTCTGCGCAACCGCTACCGCCGGAGCCTGCTGTCCGACGAGATGAAGGAGGAGATCTCCCCCAAGAACATCCTGATGATGGGCCCCACGGGCGTCGGCAAGACCGAGATCGCCAGGCGCCTCGCCAAGCTGATGGACGCGCCTTTCGTGAAGGTCGAAGCCACGAAGTTCACGGAAGTGGGCTATGTCGGCCGGGATGTCGATTCCATGGTGCGCGATCTGATGGAGGCCTCTCTGCGGGTCACGAAGCAGAAGAAGATGGCGGAAAAATACGAAGCCGCGGCGCAGCTGGCGGAAGAGAAGATCATCGAGGCCATCATCCCCGGCAAGAAAAAGCCAGCGTCGGAAGGCGTGCGCGGGCCGTTCGACTTCCTGATGGGCCGGCAGAGCGCGACGTACAACCAGACCAGCGAGAAGATCGAGGAGCGCAAGGACCCAGTCGAAAGCGAGACGGAGCTCGCGCGCGAACAGGTGCGCCAGCAGCTCAAAGCCGGCCTGCTCGAAGAGCAGTACATCGAGATCGACGTGCAGGAGCAGCCCAAGGAGAACAACCTGGACATCGGCCAGGGCGGAGTGATCAGCCTGGGTAGCATCTTCGGCGACGCGGCGCCCAAGCGGACGAAGAAAAAGAACCTGAAGGTGAAGGACGCCAGGCGCATCCTCACCGAGCAGGAAGCGCAGAACATGATCGACATGGATCAGGTGACCCAGGAAGCGCTGGACAACTGCGAGCAGAACGGCATCATCTTCATCGACGAGATCGACAAGATCGCCGGCAGCGGCTATAAGGGCGGAGCGGACGTGTCCCGCGAGGGCGTGCAGCGCGACATCCTGCCCATCGTCGAAGGCAGCGTCGTGAACACGAAGTACGGCCCGGTGAAGACGGACCACGTGCTGTTCATCGGCGCGGGCGCGTTCCACGTGTCGCGGCCGACAGACCTAATCCCCGAACTGCAGGGGCGTTTCCCGATCCGCGTGGAGCTGGAAAACCTCACGAAGGAGGACTTCGTGCGCATCCTGACGGAACCGGACAACGCGCTGCTCAAGCAGCATAAGGCGCTGCTTGAGACGGAAGGCGTGGAGATCGACTTTACGCCGGAAGCGGTGGAGGAGATCGCGTCCATGGCCTTCATGGTCAACGAACAGACCGAGAACATCGGCGCACGGCGGCTGCACACCATCATGGAGAAGCTGCTCGAGGACATTTCGTTCGGTCTGCCGGATGAGAGCCA
>JAIKZT010000102.1 GCA_024682015.1 Clostridia bacterium | reverse complement strand
GTCGCCATGCAGTCCATCAAGGAGGGCGGCATCCTCTCGTATTTCTACATCGAGGACGCGACGGCCAAGGTCATCGAGATGGCGTGCGCCATCGGGCTCGGCGTCATCTTCCTGGGGCTTGTCGCCTATGTGATCGTCATGCGGCGCAAGACGAAGATCAAGAAAGCGCGCAAAGCGGCGCGCCTCGCGGCTAAGGAAGAAGAGGAAAAGCAGCGCCGCGCTGAGTGGGAGCGCTACTACGAAGGCAGCAAGCGCCGCGGCGAGCCGTATGAGCCCTACGAGGACGAGGAGAATTAGTGTTCGACATTCAGCAGGAACTGAAGAAATTGCCCGATTGCCCCGGCTGCTATCTGCACAAGGACGCTTTCGGGCAAATTATCTATGTGGGCAAGGCGATCTCCCTGCGCAACCGCGTAAGGCAGTATTTCCAGTCGCCCAAAAATCAGCCGCCCAAGGTGCGGCGCATGGTCAAGGACATCGCTGAATTCGAATACATCACCTGCGGCAGCGAGATGGAGGCGCTCATCCTCGAGTGCAACCTGATCAAAAAGCACAGGCCGAAGTACAACATCCTGCTGCGCGACGACAAGACGTATCCGTACATCAAGGTGACCCTCGGGGAGAGCTACCCCCGCATCCTGAAGACGCGGCGCATCGTGAACGACGGATCCAAATATTTCGGGCCCTATGCTGATGCCGGCGCGGTGAACACCATCATAGACCTGCTGAACTCCACGTACGCCCTGAAGCGCTGCAACGCCCAGGAATTCGGCGAAAACTTCACGCCCTGCCTCAATTTCCATATCCATCAGTGCCGCGGCATATGCCGGGGCGGCGTGTCGAAGGAAGAGTACGAGCAGGCGATCGAAAAGGCCATGGATTTCCTGCAGGGCAGGGATAAGGACCTGCTGCGCATCCTGCGGGAGCGGATGAAGGAAGCTTCAGACGCCCTGGATTTTGAGCAGGCGGCGGTGCTGCGCGACAAGATCGAGGACGTAAAGGCCATTACCGAGAAGCAGCGGGTCGTGCTGCAGCACCCCGAGGACCTGGACATTGTGCTGCTGTCCGCGGGGCTTTCGGGGGCTCACATCGTGCTGTTTACCGTGCGCGAGGGAAAGCTGTCCGGGCGGGAGAGCTTTTTCCTAGGCGACATCCACGGCGAGGCGCGCGAGGAGGTCGTCGCGGAGTTCCTGAAACAGTACTATTACGCGAACGTCCTGATCCCGAAGGAGATCCTCGTGACGAAACTGCCCGCCGATGCGGCGCTGCTGGAGGACTTCCTGTCCGGCCAGCGGGGCAGCCGCGTGCAGCTGCTCGCGCCCGCGAGAGGGGAGAAGCGCGCGCTGCTGGAGCTGGTGCGTAAAGACGTGGACGAGATGGTGAAGGACCTGGACGAGAGGGCGAAGCGGCAGATCGAGAAGGAAGCTGCGGTCAAATCCGGGCTCGCGGACGTGTTCGGGGCGGACCTCGCGGAGCGCATCCACCGGGTCGAGGCGTACGACATCTCCAACATCAACGGCGTCGATTCCGTGGGCGGCATGGTCGTCTTCATGGACGGCCGGCCGTATAAGAAGGCGTACCGGCGGTTCAAGATCAGGACGATCGAAGGCGCGGACGATACGGGCAGCCTGCAGGAAGTATTGTTCAGGCGCTTTTCGGAAGGATTGAAGGGCAATCCCTCCTTTGCCGAGATGCCCGACCTCATCCTCATGGACGGCGGGCTGGGACAGGTTCACGCGGCGCAGGCCGTGCTGACCGCCCTGAAGCTGGACATCCCCATCGCCGGCATGGCCAAGGATGACAAGCACCGCACGAGGGCGCTCATCTACCGGGAGGAAGAGACAGAACTGAAGGGTCACGCGCAGCTGTTCGCCTACGTGGGCGCCGTGCAGGAGGAGGTTCACCGCTTCGCCATCGAGTACCACCGCAAGTTGCGCGGTAAAGCGCTGACGCGCTCCGTGCTCGACGGGGTGCCCGGCATCGGGGAAAAGCGCAAGCTGGCGCTGCTCGCCGAACTCGGCAGCGTCGATGCGATCCGCGCCGCCAGCGTGGAGCAGCTCGCCGAAGTCCCCGGCATGACCCGCCCGGCCGCTGAAAGCGTGCATAAATACTTTGCAGAGCGGCCCGAGTTATGATAGAATATCCTGTAAGTTTCATGTATAGTCAAACCGTTCAATTTTCAGATAATGGAGGAAATGCAATGTCAGACGAAACCAAGCGCATCGAAGACGAAGAAATGGATGTGATCACCCTCGAATTCGACGACGGCACCGAAGTGGAAGCCGAGATCATGGGCATCTTCGACGTTCCTGCCTTCCCCGGCAAGGAATACATCGCCCTCATTCCCGACGACGACACCGACGACGTCTACATCTACGGCTACAAGGAGATCTCCGAAGAGGAATTCGAACTCATCGACATCGAAGACGACGACGAATTCGACAAGGTAGTCGAGGAATTCGACAAGATCACCGCGGAAGAATAAACGCAGACGAAGCATAAGGCCGAGCAGGAGACTGCCCGGTCTTTTCGATGTCTGGGAAAGGATGGACCATGCTGGACGACAAAGGATTCGATTCGTGGGCATATGAATACGACGCGAACGTGGCCGAGACAGACGCGAAGGGCGCTTATCCCTTCGCCGGCTATGCGGCCGCGCTGGACAGGATCGCCTCTCTCGCGCTTGAAAACGGCCCCTGCGACGTGCTGGATGCGGGCTTTGGCACGGGCGTGCTCGCCAAAAGGCTGTACGACGCGGGCTGCCGCGTGTTCGGCCAGGACTATTCCAAGACGATGATCGCTATCGCGCAGGAGAAGATGCCAAACGCGCTGCTGTGCTTCGGAGACCTGGACGAGGGGCTCGCACAGCCGCTGCAGGGAAGGCAGTACGACCGCATTCTGGCGACCTACGCGCTGCACCACTTCACGACGGAGCGGAAGGTCCGCCTGCTGAAGCGGCTGCAGGAATGCCTGAAACCGGACGGAAAGATCCTGATCGGCGACATCGCCTTCGCGGATGAAGCGGATCAGGCCGCCTGCCGGGCGCGCTTTGCCTCGGACTGGGACGAGGACGAGATCTATCTGATCTACGACGAAATCAAAGAGATCTTCCCGGGCATGACCTACGAGAAGATCTCTCATTGCTGCGGCTTGTTTACGCTTTCCCGCTGAAAGCAGGCTCTGCGCGCAGGGCTGCGAGCGCCTGATCGTTTTTCGCGCGGCGGTCGTCCGGCCCTGTGGTGATGAGCTCCGTCGTCACGTAGTCCGGCGCGATGCGGGAGACCAGCTGCTTTACGCCCGGCGCGGTAAAGGGGCGGTGCTGGTCGCGCTCAAACACGTGCCAGAACATCTTTGCGGTGCGTTCGCTGTAAGGACCCGTCAGGATCGGCGGGTCTTTTTGCATGCGCCGCGCATATTCTCCGGAGACGGAGGCGTTCAGGTGGATGCCCCGCGCGGCCCGCTGCAGATCGACTCCCGCCTTTTCGTGGGCATTCAGCACCGCGTGGATCCAGGCGAGGCCCTCTGCCTGCGTGCGGACAGCGGTGTTCGCGTTCATCAGATGACCCGTATCCAGCATGATCCCTTTGCGCGGATAGCGCACGGAAGCGAGCATGTCCCGGGTGATCGCGGGGCGGCGGAGGTTCATTCCGGGCTGCCAGAGGTTTTCGAGCAGCAGGAGAGGGCCGTCCGTCCTGCCCTCGAACAGGATGTTCAGCATATCTGCGCAGGCGCGGCAGATCTCCTCGTCCGTGCGGCGGTAGTCCTCCGTGAACGATTCCAGCACGCGGCTTTCGGCGATGTGGAACACGAGGTACTCCGCGCCGAACTTTTCCGCATAGAAAAGATCGCGTCGGAACTTGTCCAGCAGTGTTTTGCGGCAGAGTGGCCCGCCGTAGTATTTTTCGGCGTCTTCGAGCGTGCCGAACTCCTCCAGCAGGCCGGCTTCGTTTTCCGTCCACAGATCGTACCAGCAGGGCACGCAGGCCATGTGCAGGCCGACGACGAGATCCGGATCGATGAGGCCTTCGGGAGGGTCATCCAGCACCTGCAGCTCCAGACCGTCGTAGCCTTCGAGCTGGCGTCTCTTTTCGGTTTCGTCCGCGAGAAAATCGGCTTCGTCCTCGCAGGTGGTAAGGTTGAACGTGATCTTCATGCGAACATTATACCACAGCGCGCCGCGTGGCGCCGCTCTCCGTATTGCAAAAAGGGCTATGAGGATCGGTCGGCATGTGGTATAATATTTTGTCCGCATGGGCGGACAAACATAGTTGAAACGACAGAAAGGCATTGGAATTACAATGAAACATGCAAAAGTTTTAGCGGTTCTGCTGGCGCTGGCTCTGGCTTTGGGGCTCGCAGCCTGCACGAAGAGCGAAAATAAGCCGGAAAACGGCGGCCAGGAAAGCGGCGCTTCCGTGGATCAGTCCGATCTTCCGTACTACAGCCAGGGCATCGACGAGAACGGGCTTTGGCTCGGGGTCACCGCGAAGGATTA
>JAIKZT010000096.1 GCA_024682015.1 Clostridia bacterium | reverse complement strand
AACCCGGACGCTGTCCTTTGCGTGGGGCTGGCGGAAGGCCGTGCGGAAATCACACCGGAGCGCGTCGCGATCAACTGCATGGATGCCCGCATTCCGGACAATGCAGGGTTTCAACCGCAGGATAAGCCTATCGCCCCGGATGGGCAAACAGCCTATTTTAGCCTCCTGCCCATTCGCGAGATCACAAAAGCCATCCAGGCAGAAGGCATTCCGGCCAAGATCTCAAACACGGCCGGCACCTATGTCTGCAATGCCCTGATGTACGAACTGCTGCAGGCGATCACAAACGATCCGGCATTTCAGCACGTTCTGGGAGGGTTCATCCATGTGCCGGCGACTCCCGACATGGGTTTGCCGAAGGAAACGCCCACGATGGAACTCAACCAGATCGTTCGGGCACTGCAGATCGCTGTGGATGTCGTTTCGAAGCACGCAGCCATGAAATAGACGGATCGGGCGTTATATCCGCAAAACCGGCTTTCTCGGCATTTTGCGGATAACCTTCATCTCATTTTTCCTCACCCCAGCCAAAGAAGGCAAAGCTCATTATCCGCAGATTCCCGATAATAAAAGAATTGCGGATATATCCCATGCTGCCAAAAACGCTCTGCACCATGGATCAGCCATGCACAGCCGTTTTGTCAGCATTTTAGTATCCGCAATTCGGCGATATCTTCATATTTGCGGGTAGTTTCCCTCTGCCGCGCTTCCGTCAGGCAGCATTCAGCCAGCCACCGGTCAGCCCTAGGCACATTTCAGCCGTCAGCTGCCGACCAACTACCAACCACCTATCAACTGCCAACAGCCTGTCGACCGCCAGCCGCCTGGATCTCGTTATGCAGGCGCGGCGTTCCTACCGGAAACACTCCCCTACAGCCCGTCCGGAAAGCTCGTAAAACTATCCTTTTCCACGGCGGGCAAGCCTGCCTTCTCCTTTTCTGCCGCGATGGCGCGGATCAGGAAGGCCATGTTGCGGGCGAGGTTGCGCATCGTCTGCAGACCCTCGAGGTCCTTCTTCGCGTCCTCAGCCGTAAAGCCGTGGATCATGTTCCAGTAGGTGCTCGAAGCGACAGGCATGCCCGAAATGGTAAAATACTTGTTGAGCGCGTCGAAAGAGGCCGAATTGCCGCCTCTGCGGCAGCTCACGACCGATGCGCCGACCTTCATGTGCTTGGAGAAAGACGTGCTGTAAAACAGCCTGTCCAGAAGCGCGATCAGCGTGCCGTTCGGCGAAGCAAAATAGACGGGGCTGCCGACGACAAGCCCATCGGCCTCCTCGAACTTTTTCGCGATCTCGTTGACCGGATCATCTCCAAAAACGCATTTCCCGGTCTTTGAGCAGGAATTGCAGGCGATGCACCCCCGTATGGGCTTGGCGCCGATCTGTACCAGTTCCGCCTCCAGACCTTCTTCGCGAAAGACCGCGATCATCTCGTTCAGCGCGGTCGCCGTGCAGCCGTTCGCATGAGGGCTGCCGTTGATCAATAAAACTTTTGCCATGTTGTCCTCCTGTATCTGTCCAGATTACTGCCCCACCGATGCGCGGCATACGGGGAAATCGAAATACGTATCGGGATAAGGTTCATTCCGCAGCGTAAAGTGCCACCATTCGCTCTGCGCGCCGCGAAAGCCTGCCCGGTCCATCAAAGCGCGCAGCAGCATGCGGTTTTCCTGCTGCTCCCGCGTGACCCTCTCGGAAAACGTGCCCGAAATGTCGTCGAAGAGATCGAAGGGTCCGCCCATGTCGAGGTCGAGGCCGGTCTTCATGTCCAGAAGAGTCACGTCGAGCGTGCTGCCGCGGCTGTGACTGGAGCGCCGCGCGATGTAGCTCTCCCGGAAGATCGTCGCCTTGTCGATGGACGGGAAGAAATAGGGCTTCATCCGCTCGTCGGCGGTCAGTTCCCACCGTTCGAAGCATTCCACCGCCCGCACCGGCCGGTAGGCGTCAAAGATGCGCAGGCGAAAACCCATGCCCTCCGCCTCTTCCGCGGCCTGCCGCAGCGCCTCCGCAGCTTCCTTCGTCAGCAGCGCCACGGGCTCCTCATAACCGTCCACCCGCGCGCCCGTGCAGTTGAACGTCGTAAAGTATCGCATCTCCTGCACGATCTGAGGCACCGCTTCGGACAGCAGCACGAAGCCCGAAGCATCCTGCGACAAAATTTCCTGTTTTTCAGAACATGTATCCAATGGGTGCCCCCTTTTCATCCAGCCCCACAGAGCCTTTCACAAAACGGCGCGGCACTTGCCCGAAACATCGCGCCTGCAAAGATCTACAGCTTCGCCCTTACCTCGATCAGCTTGTCGCGCAGCAGCGCGGCGCGCTCGAACTGCAGGTCCTTGGCGGCCGCCTTCATCTCTTTTTCGAGCATCTTCGCGTAATCCGCCAGTTCCTTCTTTGTCAGTTCCAGCAGGCCCTTGCCCATGTAGGAATCGAGGTCCTCTTCGACCTTCGTCGTCACCTCGATCACGTCGCGGACCGCTTTGCGGATGGTCTGCGGCGTAATGCCGTGCTCCTCGTTATAGGCTTCCTGGATCCCGCGCCGCCGTTTCGTCTCGTCCAGCGCGGTGCGCATGGCGGGGCTGATCGTATCCGCGTACATGATGACCCTTCCATCCGCGTTTCTCGCCGCCCGGCCTATGGTCTGGATCAGCGAGGTCTCCGTGCGCAGGAATCCCTCCTTGTCCGCGTCGAGGATGGCTACGAGCGCCACCTCCGGCAGATCGAGGCCCTCCCGCAGCAGGTTGATCCCCACCAGCGTATCGAACACGCCCAGGCGCAGATCCCGCAGGATCTCGTTGCGTTCCAGCGTATCCACCTCCGAGTGCATGTAGCGCACCTTCAGA
Organism: Clostridia bacterium; assembly: GCA_024682015.1. Lineage (GTDB taxonomy): Bacteria > Bacillota > Clostridia > Peptostreptococcales > Anaerovoracaceae > RUG11894. Next base: position 3,602 of record JAIKZT010000096.1, on the reverse strand, counting down.
CCGGCCTTTTTCAGGTAATCCGTCAGGCTTTCGGCCATCTTCTTCGTGAGCGTGGTCACGAGCACCCGGTGCCCCTGCTCCACCTCCTTGTGGATCTCGCCGATCAGGTGGTCGATCTGGCCCTCCGTGGGCACGATCTCGATGGGCGGATCCAGCAGGCCCGTCGGACGGATCACCTGCTCGGCTGAGATGCCGCCGGAGACTTCGCGCTCCCAGGCGGCGGGCGTCGCGGAGATGTAGATGGCCTGGTTCACCATGCCCTGGAACTCCTCGAAGCGCAGCGGCCGGTTGTCGAGCGCGGACGGCAGGCGGAAGCCGTAGTCCACGAGCGAGGTCTTGCGCGCGCGGTCGCCGTTGGCCATGGCGCGCAGCTGCGGCAGCATCACGTGGCTCTCGTCGATGACCACCAGAAAATCCTTCGGGAAATAGTCGATGAGCGTGTACGGCTTGGCTCCCGGCGGATTGCCCACCAGGTGCCGCGAATAGTTCTCGATACCCTTGCAGCTGCCGATCTCGCGCAGCATCTCCAGATCGTAGCGCGTGCGCTGCTCCAGGCGCTGAGCCTCCAGCAGCTTGCCGCGGTCCTTCAGCCAGACGAGGCGGTCTTCCAGTTCCTCCTCGATGGTGCGCAGCGCCCGGTCCATGTTTTCCTTGGACGTAACGTACATGGACGCCGGAAAGATCGCGATGTGGCTGCGCTTGCCCGTGATCTCGCCCGTGACCGGGTTCATCTCCTTGATGGATTCGATCTCGTCGCCGAACAGCTCGATGCGCACCGCCGATTCGGACCCCGCCGGAATGATGTCGATGATGTCGCCCCGCACGCGGAAGGTGCCGCGCTCAAAGCCCAGGTCATTTCGCGTGTACTGGATCTCCGTAAGCTTGCGCAGGATGTCCGTGCGGCTTTTCGTCTGCCCTGGTCTCAGCGACAGCATCTGGTTCTTGTAATCGAACGGGCTACCCAGGCCGTAGATGCACGAAACGGACGCCACGATGATCACGTCCCGCCGCTCCGCCAGCGAAGCCGTCGCCGAATAGCGCAGCCGGTCGATCTCCTCGTTTACGTCCGAGTCCTTTTCGATATAGGTATCCGTCGAAGGCACGTAGGCCTCCGGCTGGTAATAGTCGTAGTAGGAAATGAAATACTCCACCGCGTTATCCGGGAAGAATTCCTTGAATTCTCCGCAGAGCTGCGCGGCGAGCGTCTTGTTGTGGGAGATCACGAGCGTGGGCTTTTGCACCTGTTCGATCACGTTCGCGATCGTAAACGTCTTGCCCGATCCGGTGACCCCCAGAAGCGTCTGATGCTTTTTTCCAGCGTTGATGCCTTCCACGAGGCGGCGCACCGCCTCGGGCTGGTCGCCGGTCATGCCGAAAGGCGCTTTCAGGTGAAAGCGCTGATCCTCAAAACTCATGGCGGACCTCCTTTAGTCCGTCAGCACTTCGTACAGCTCCGAAGCGCCGTCCTTCGTCACGTGTTCGGGCGTAGAGAGCACGCGCACCTTCATCTCGGACGTGCCGAAGCGGATGAGGATCTCGTCCCCGGCCCTGACCTGCGCGGAAGGCTTGGCGGCCTTGCCGTTCAGGAAGATGCGCTGTTCTTCGGCCGCGTCGTGCGCCACGGTGCGGCGCTTGATCAGCCTCGATATCTTTAAATACTTGTCTATCCTCATGGCGGTTAAAAAAAGGGGCAGCTTGCGCTGCCCCGGGCTATGTGATTGAACTACTTGTTGACAGCGTCCTTGAAAGCCTGACCGGCCTTGAAAACGGGAGCCACGGAAGCGGGGATCTTGACGGTTTCGCCCGGCTTCTGCGGATTGCGGCCGATTCTGGCCTTTCTCTTGCTGGTGGCGAAGGTGCCGAATCCGATCAGCTGAACCTTGCCGTCCTTCTTGGACAGTTCCTTTTCAACGACCTTGATGAAAGCGTTGATGGCTTCTTCGGACTGCTTCTTGTTCAGTGTGGTTTCCTTGGAAATCGCTTCTACTAACTGAGACTTGTTCATTTTTACCTCCTGATTGCTTTTGAGTGATACGTTACTCTTTGGTCTTTGCTTCTTCCCAGAGCACGTCCATGTCCGGGAGGCTCATGTCTTCGAGGCGCCGGCCGGATGTGTGGGCCGCCTCCTCGACATAAGCGAAGCGGGATATGAAATTTTGGGTACAGCGGTTGAGTGCCTCCTCCGGGTCTATCTCCAGGAATCTAGAGATGTTGGTGATCGCAAACAGCAGATCGCCCAGTTCTTCCCGGATATGCTCTTTGTTGCCCTGTGCGTATGCTTCCTTGAGTTCGGCTGTCTCCTCGTCCAGCTTTTCAAATGCGCCGGACACGTCCTCCCAGTCGAATCCGACTCTGGCAGCCTTCTTCTGCACCTTCTCGCTGCGCAGCAGCGCCGGAAGATGTCGTGGAATTTTCTGCATATCAGCAGTGGTCGATGTCTTTTCTTTCTCAACCTCTTTGATATTCTCCCACAAGTCTAATACGTTGTCAACGCTTAAACCCTCAGAATTCGCGGTATTTTGGGCTTCAGGGCCAAAAACGTGCGGGTGGCGGCGGATCATCTTCTCCGATTCCCTGTCGCAAATGTCGCGCAGGGAGAACGCCCCTTTCTCCGAAGCGATCTGCGCGTGCATCACGACCTGCAGCATCACGTCGCCGAGTTCTTCAATCAGGTTGTCCTGATCCCGGTTCTCGATGGCCTGCACGACTTCGTAGGCCTCCTCGACCATGCCGCGGGTAAGGCTTTCGTGGGTCTGCGCCCTGTCCCAGGGGCAGCCGCCCGGCGCGCGCAGGACCTCGATGACCCTCACGAGCCGCTCGACAGCCTGCTCTTCCGTCTGGGACGGAGCAAAGAGTTCTTCGTACATGGTTTCCTCCCGATTGGATTATCTGAGACCCGCGCGGCGCAGCAGCGCTGCGATCTTTCTGCCCTTGGGCATGCGCTCGATCTCGCTGACGGTGATGGCCTTCGTAGCCAGGATGAGCACGCCGTAAACGGCGATGCCGGTACAGATGGAAACAGCTGTGCAGAACAGTCCGCGCATGTGGCCGTAGCAGAGTCTGTAAGCGACCCGAACGGCAAGTCCCATGATAGCCGCGCAGAAACAGGGTTTCAGGAACGTCAGCTTGTAGTCGACCTTCGTGCCGGTGTATTTCCGCATGGCAAGGAAGTCGAGCGTGGCGGCTACGCCGTAAGCGACGACCGTGCCGATGGCGGCGCCCCGCACGTTCAGCGAGGGAACGCCCGTCAGTGTATAGGTGACCGCGATCTTCGCCACCGCCCCGATGCAGAGGTTGCGCACCGGGATCATCTGCTTGCCGATCCCCTGCAGGATGCCGTTCAGCGCGTGAGCCATGCCCAGGAAGATGATGCCGTACGCCAGCAGCGCCAGGCAGCTGCCCGCGGAAGCCGCGGCTTCCCGGACTCTGGGATAGAACAGTTCCATGACGGGCCGCGCGAGGACGCTCATGCCCACGGCGCAGGGGATGCTGAGGATGGACGCGTACCGAAGGCCCAGATTGATGTTCTCCTGCATGAAGCGGGTCTCGCCCCGCTTGTAGGCAGAGGCGATGACCGGCACGAGGCTCATGGAAACGGCCTG
>JAIKZT010000046.1 GCA_024682015.1 Clostridia bacterium | reverse complement strand
TTCGAGCACGCGCTGCAGTCCTCCTGGATGGATCTGTCCTATACGTATCTGGACAGGCTCTGGTTCGACGGGGACAAACCGGTGGCGTTCGTCTATTACGAATCCCCCGTGACGGACGTCTATTTCAACGTCCGCAGGGGGTACGAATGCCTCGCGGAGGAGCTCATCGGCTACGCCGTCGACGGCATGCCGGATTTCGACGGCAAACAGCAGCTGGTGCTGTTCAACGGTCAGGAATTCCTGATGGAGGAGGCGGCGAAGCGCGGCTTCAAAAAGGTATTTGAATATGAAGACCGGGTCTTCGATTTCCGGAACGAACTGAATTACGAGCTGCCCGCGGGCTATCATTTCGTGGAGCCCGGGGACATGGATATCTTCAAACTGGCGAAGCTCTGCTGGTACGGCTTCGGCCATGGGGAAGAGGGCGCGTTTGAGGGCTGGGACAAGGAGGACAGATCCTATGACTGGACGCCCGCCAAATCCTGGAAGGGCTGTGTCGGGCCGTTCCTCTCGCCCTCCCCCCACGCGACGCCCCAGTACAACATCGTCATCGCGGATGAAAGCGGCGAATACGTCTGCTTCTCGGGCATGTGGTGGGTTCCGGAAAACAGGCTGGCCTACATGGAGCCCCTGTGCACCGCGCCGGAGCACCGCAGGCGGGGCCTCGCGGCGGCGGCGCTCACCCGGCACTACCGCCGGATGAAGGCCCTGGGCGCCACCCACATGACGGGCGGCGGCGACCCGTTCTATGAAAAGATCGGCTACGGAAAGGGCTCTCACTGGACCTTCTGGAAGCGGACAGACTGACCGAAAAAGCTCCCGCGCCTTTCGCAGACGCGGGAGCCTTTCTTTGGTTTTTCGTATTATTCGATGATCTTGGTGACGACGCCGGAACCCACGGTGCGGCCGCCCTCGCGGATAGCGAAGCGCAGGCCTTCCTCGCAGGCGATCGGGGTGATCAGCGTGATCTCCATGTCGATGTTGTCGCCGGGCATAACCATCTCAACGCCCTCGGGCAGCTTGATGTTGCCGGTCACGTCCGTCGTGCGGAAATAGAACTGAGGACGATAGCCGTTGAAGAACGGGGTGTGACGGCCGCCCTCTTCCTTCGTCAGCACGTACACCTGACCCATGAAGTGGGTGTGCGGATGAATGGAGCCGGGCTTCGCCAGAACCTGGCCGCGCTCCACCTCGTTGCGCTGAATGCCGCGCAGCAGCACGCCGATGTTGTCGCCGGCTTCCGCCTGGTCCAGGAGCTTCCGGAACATCTCCACGCCCGTCACGACCGTCGAACGCTTCTCGTCGGACAGTCCCACGATCTCAACCGTATCGGACACCTTCACCACGCCGCGCTCCACACGGCCCGTCGCCACGGTGCCGCGGCCGGTGATCGAGAACACGTCCTCCACGGGCATCAGGAACGGCTTGTCCGTCGCGCGCTCCGGAGACGGAATGTAGTTGTCCACCGCTTCCATCAGCTCGAAGATGCACTTGCACTCCGGGCAGTTGTCCACGTCTTCGCCGCCGTTCATCACGTACTCCAGCGCCTGCAGCGCGGAGCCCTTGATGATCGGAATGTCGTCGCCCGGGAAGTCGTAGCTGCTCAGCAGCTCGCGCACTTCCATCTCGACCAGCTCCAGCAGCTCCTCGTCGTCCACCATGTCGCACTTGTTCAGGAACACGATGATGTACTGAACGCCGACCTGATGTGCCAGCAGGATGTGCTCGCGGGTCTGGGGCATCGGGCCGTCAGCGGCAGACACCACCAGGATCGCGCCGTCCATCTGCGCGGCGCCCGTGATCATGTTCTTCACGTAGTCCGCGTGGCCGGGGCAGTCCACGTGCGCGTAGTGACGCTTGTCCGTCTGATACTCCACGTGCGCCGTGTTGATCGTGATTCCGCGCGCCTTCTCTTCGGGCGCCTTGTCGATTTCGTCGTAGCGCATGGCCGTCGCGCCGCCGTGCTTCGCCAGCACCATCGTGATGGCCGCCGTCAGGGTCGTCTTGCCATGGTCCACGTGTCCGATCGTTCCCACGTTCACGTGGGGCTTCGTGCGCTCAAACTTTGCCTTTGCCATT
>JAIKZT010000017.1 GCA_024682015.1 Clostridia bacterium | reverse complement strand
ATACTTCAGCTTCAGCTCGCTTGGCTGGCCCTCGAGCCCCGCCGTATACGCCGGAGAGACCACCGGGTCCGCCAGCTCCCAGATCTTGCCCACGGGATCCTTGAAGGCGCCGTCGCCGTAGATCATGGCCTCGACCTGCTTGCCGCTCGCCTCTCTCAGATTTCTCGCGATGCCCTCCACCACGGGCTGGCAGTCGCGGGGGAACAGTTTGATCGTATCCTCCGTCGCCTTGTTTGAACCGTACAGGCCATAGACTTCGTTGCAGCCGCTGCCGTTGACGGGCGCATTCAGGATGTCGCTCAGGTTCAGCGCGGTCTCGGCGCCAGCCGCCTTCAGCAGCCGCTTGCTTCTCTCGCGGCTGTGGATGTCGCAGGCCAGCACGTGCTTCGTGAAGTTCAGAATGGCGCGCACGTCGTTGGCGAAGACGATCTCGCACTCCGCGCCGGCGTCCTCGATCAGCTGCTTGTAGTACTCCACGTAGTCCACGCCAGTGAACCGGTGCTTCTTGAAGCCGAACAGTTCGCGGTATTTCGCCTCCGTCAGCACGTCCGTATAGGGGTTCACCCCCGCCGCGTCCAGATCATCCAGAGAGATCAGGTGGTTGCCGACCTCGTCGCTGGGATAGGACAGCTGCAGCCAGATCTTCTTCGCGCCCTTCGCAATGCCGCGCAGGCAGATCGCGAAGCGGTTGCGGGACAGGATGGGGAACACGACGCCGAATTCGCCGCCCGGGAACTTGGCGCGGATGTCCGAAGCGATGTCGTCCACGCCCGCGTAGTTGCCCTGCGCCCGTGCCACGACGGCCTCGGTGACCGCTACGACGTCTCTGTCCTGCAGGTCCTTTCCGCCGTTCGAAGCCGCCAGAATGCAGTCCGTTACGATCTGTACGATGTCGTCTCCCTTGCGGATGATGGGCGCGCGAACGCCTCTGGATACGGTGCCGATGAGTCTTTCCATAAGAAATATGCCTCCTTAAAACTATTAGCGATGTATGATCGAACAACTCCGCAGGGGCTACAGGTAGCCCAGCGGATCTGTCGGTGTTCCGTTGTAGCGGATCTCGAAGTGGCAGTGCGGGCCGGTCGAGAAGCCGGTGCTGCCCACGAGGCCGATGTTCTGGCCCTGGACGACCTCGTCGCCTGCGCTGACGAGCATCGCGCTGCAGTGCGCGTAGTACGTTTCGTACAGGCCGCCGTGGTTGATGATGATCAGGTAGCCGTAACTGCCGTGCCAGCCGGCGAATTCCACGGTGCCGCCGTCGCTGGCGTATATCCTCGAGCCCATGGGCGCCGCCAGGTCCACGCCGGTGTGCAGCGTGCCCCAGCGCATGCCGAACGGCGAGGACAGCGTGTAGGAGATGAGCGGATAGATGAACTGCCCCGTGCCCTGCGCCACGGGGATGGGCCGCGTGCCCTGCGCCCGGATTTCCGGGACGGGCTCGCGGATCTCGGTCGTGGAAACGATGGTCCGGGAGACCTCTTCGCCGTTGATCCTCTCAATGGTCGCGACGACCTGCTCCAGACCGTCTTCGCCTTCGCTGCGCAGTTCCTCCACGCCCGTGTACATGGACGAATCGTTCACATACTCGATGCTGAACGGCACGGGTTCCGTGTACATGGCGGTCTCCGTCGTGCGGATCGTGATGTGCGCAGGCATGCTGATGGATGGGTCTCCCTGCAGATAGCGCTTGGCGTCGGACCGGTTCCAGATGTCGCCGAGCAGGCAGTAGACGGGCTGGATGACGATCTGCTGGTCGTAATTGATGCTCGTGTACTCCGTATCCTTGCGCTCCCCGGCGTACTCGTTCTGGATCTCGCTCAGGATCGATTTCGCGACGCCCTCGCTTTCGAGCACGACGGACTCTTCGCCGTCCAGCATCACCGCGTAAGCCTCGACCTGCAGGTCCTTCATGTACGTGATAGTGTTCAGGATGTCCTCGTCGCTCTGCACGTTCGACGTCAGGCCCATGACCTTGCGGAACGTCATGTCGCGCTCCACGTCCAGCGAAACGGCCACGCCGGCCGCCTTCGACAGCTTGTCGCCGAGCACGTCGATCGTGCTGTAGACGTCCTCCGGGTTCTTCACCACGCCCATGACCCTCCCATGGTACGTGTACTCGTAGGCAGTCGCCGACTGTATGAGCACGACGGAAACGACCGCCGTCACGACCACCGTGGCGAAGGCCGCGAGGAAGTTGCGCTTGTGCTGGTCAAACCAGTAGCGCACGTCCCAGAGCAGGTCCCAGATGTAATAGAAGAAGCTGCCCGCGTAATACGCCGCCGCGATGAGCAGGTCCGCCACGATGAGCAGCAGATCCCACAGGTCTGTCCCTGCCCGGGTCACGAAGTTCCAGGCGCAGTTCCACATCTCGTCCCAGCTGTCCACGAGGGGACCCCAGCAGTCGTCGAAAACCGCGCGGTAGCGGCTGCTGCGCACCTCTTCCGTGCACCAGGCTTCGCCCGCCAGCGCGAGGCGCGCCTTCTTCAGGGAGCGGATGAGCCGCCACGTCCTGTGGATGAAGCCTTCGCCCACAGGGCGGTAGCTGCCCAGGCGCTTCAGCGCCGCGCTGGCCGCCGCGTAGACCTTGACGTGGTCATCCGACTCGCTCGGGTCCTGCGAAGCGCCTCCGGTCCGGGATGCGCGGCCGTTTTCGCCCTTGCTGCGGTAGTGAGCCGCCTTGTCCGCCTCGAGCTGATGAGCCTTCTCCTGCAATTCTTCCTCAAAGCGGGACGCGTCCACGTTCTCGGAGAGGCGGTCCAGCTTTTCCTGCACGAGCCGGTCGAGTTCTCTTTTGACCTCCTCCTGATCCAGCTGCGTGGTATATTCCAATCTTCTGTTTTTTGATTCGGTACTTCCGTCCGTCATGCGCGTCCTTCCTGCTGCGCGAGCAGGCGCATCTTCTCCTGATAACAGGAGCATCGGGTGCCGTCCTCCAGCACGCCGGTATCCTTGCACCTGCCGCACGTATAAATGGTATCGAGGGCCTGCGGGCTGTACCCGCCGGCCGTGAGCAGCCTGGCGCGTTCTGCGCGCAGCTCTTCGATGCGTCCGCGGAGCTGGTTCGCCCGCGCCTTGCCGTTCTCTCCCAAAAGCATGCTGCGCGACACGTCGATGCTGCATGCCCGGAGTTCCTCCATAATATCCTTTATTCTTGGAATTCTTGTGAAGACTTCACGGCGGATCCTTTCAGTCTTCTCCGCGTTCTCCCGCCTGTCCTTCTCGTAGAGCGCTTCGATCCCGCCCTGCTGGGCGCCGAGGTCCGCTGCCTTGCCGCCGCGCTCCTCCCTGTACCAGGCCGAGAGGATCGCGTCCACGTAGTGGATGTTGGGATTTGTGATGCCCGCGGTCTTTTTGCACGCCTCGAAGATGCGGGAAAGATCGAATCCGTAATCGTCGAACCACTTGTTCATGAGGCGCTTTTCCTCCTCCGTGGCGGAGCGCGAAAAGCCCAGCTCGCGGAAGATCCGGCGGTACAGGTCGTAATGCCGGTCCATCTCGGACAGGTATTCCTCCACGTCTGCCGGCGTGGACAGGTTCTTGGACTTCCAGTCCTTCAGGACCTCTCCCACGTAGCGGCTGCGCGTGCTCTTGCGCTTGGCCGCGCAGAACTTGTACCCGTAGAGGATGAACTCCGGGCTCATCCGGTATTCGGTAAGCCACGCGGCGATCTCCTCGGGCTCGCGGGCTTCGAGCATGCGCCCAGTCGCTGCCTGCACGTCGCGGTACAGCCGGGACAGCTCCCGGTCGTCCAGCTGCACGGCAGGGCTGCTCTTCTGCGCCGGCGATCTGCGGCCGAAGGCCTCTTCCTTGAGGTTCACGAAATAGACCTCAAAGCGCTCCCGGTTGCTTGGGTCGGGATAGCTCCTGCGCACGACGCCCCGCTCCTCCCAGTAATCCCAGGCCTCGAGCACCGTCTCGACAGGAAGGCTGAGCGCCTTCGCCAGGGCCTCGTCGTCCATGGGCAGGTTCATCTGGGCGTGAAGCAGCGCCAGCAGGTACGCCTTGACGTACTCTCCCGGCGCGAGCGCCATATATTCGGATAAGAACAGGTTCTCCACCTGCGTATCGTACAGATAGTAGTTGGAGACGTTCTGCTTGCTGAATTCCATATCACTGTCCGAGGGGGATGTCCCCGTCCTTGATGAAGTTCGCGAACTTCGTGTACTGCGGGATCCACCGCAGCCTCTCCGTGCCCGTTTCACCGTTGCGCTGCTTGGCGATGATGACCTCGCAGATGTTGTCCTTCGGTTCGTCCGCGCCGCGGTAATAGTCCTCTCTGTGCAGGAACATGACGACGTCGGCATCCTGTTCGATGGCGCCCGAGTCGCGCAGGTCCGACAGCATGGGCCTATGCCCGCCCTGGCGCTTTTCCGAGGCTCTGGACAGCTGCGACAGCACGATGACAGGGCATTCCATCTCGCGAGCGAGCTGCTTTAAGTCGCGGGAGATCTCGGCCACCTCGTTCTGGCGGCTGTCCCTCGTCTGCGCCGCGGACATGATCTGCAGGTAGTCCACGACGATGAGGTCGACCTTGCGCGCGGCGTTGATCCGCCGGCACTTGTTGCGCATCTCCATGGCGCTGATGCCCGGCGTCGCGTCGATGATGATGTCCTTCTCCGACATCCGGTTGACCGCTTCCAGCACGTTCTCCATCTCGTCGTCGTTGAGGTTGCCGGTCTCCAGCTTCTTGCTGTCCACCCGCGCCTCCATGGCGATGAGGCGGTTGCCGAGGGCTTCCTTGGCCATTTCCACGGAGAAGATGACCACGCGGCCGTCTCCCTTCAGCGCCACGTTCTGGGCGATGTTCAGCGCAAGAGCCGTCTTTCCCATGGACGGACGGGCCGCGATGATGAGGAGGTCCGATTTGTGCAGGCCGTTCAGCGCCCTGTCGAGATCCTTGAAATGCGTCTCGATGCCCGGCAAAGCACCGCCCCGCGCCCTCGCGTCGGTGATCGTCTCGAGATTGACCCGCAGCACGTCGCGCAGGTCCGTATACTCGGTCGTCTGCTTCGTCCTGGCGACGTCGAAGATCTTGGATTCCGCGAAATCGACGACCTTGTCGGTCTCGAGTCCCTCATTAAAGCTCTGCTGCACGATCTCCCCGGCCGCGTCGATGAGCCGCCGCAGCATGGCTTTTTCGGCGACGATCTTCGCATACTGCGTGACGTTCGCCGTCGTGGGGACCACGGTGGACAGCAGGGCGATGTAGCCCCGCCCGCCGACCGCCTCCAGGATGCTCCGGCGCTTCAAACTCTCGGACACCGTGACCGCATCGATGGGCTCGCCGCGCTGAAACAGATCCATCATGCTCTGATAGATCTCCTGATGGCTTTTCGCGTAAAAATCGCCCGGCTTCAGGATGTCGGACACGCCGTAAAACGCTTCCTTGTCGATGAGGATCGCGCCGAGCACGCTCTTTTCCGCCTCGTCGTTATGCGGCGGAATGCGTTCCATCTGGCTCACCGGGGCCTCCTATTCCACTTCCACGTCGATGCGGCACTTGGCCGTAACGCCCGGGAAGAGCTTCAGCATGACCTGCGCGGGGCCGACCTGCTTGATCGGCGCCTCCAGATCGATCTTCTTCTTGTCGAGCTCCACGAGGAACTCCTTCTGGATGGCTTCGGCGATGTCCTTGGAGGTGATGGCGCCGAACAGCCGGCCGGAATCGCCGGCCTTGGAGATGATCTTGATGGGCCGCGCTTCGACCTTCGCCTTGATGTCCTCGGCGACCTGCTTGTCGATAGCCCGCTGCGCTTCGATCTGCGCTTTCTTCTTTTCGAGGATCTTCATGTTGGCGGGAGTCGCCTCCATCGCCAGTTTCTTGGGGAAGAGCATGTTGCGCGCGAATCCGTCGGAGACCTTCACGATCTCTCCCGCCTTGCCCTGACCCTTGACGTCCTTCAGTAAAATGACCTGCATTGTTCTATCCTTTCCGCACAGGGAGGGGCTACATGAGCCCGGTTTCCCTCATGATGCTTACTACTCTTGCGATGGCCTCTTCCGGCCCTTCTTCCACCTGGGCTGCGGCGATGTTGATGTGGCCGCCTCCGCCCATCTTTTCCATGACCGTCTGCACGTTCAGCTGGCCCAGGGACCTCGCCGAGACCATGGTGCGGTTCACGCCTCTGCCCGCGGCAAACGCGGCGGTGACCCCGCGAATGTCCAGCAGTTCGTCCGCCGCCTGCGCCACCAGCACCTGCATGGCGGGATCCGTGTCGCGCGTGTAGGCCACGGCGATGCCTCCCGGCAGGATCTCGGCGCTGGCGATGATGTTGCTCTTCTTCTTGAAGAAATCCAGCCGCAGCTTGAAGAAACTGCGCACGGTGGGAATGTCCGCGCCCATGCGCCTCAGCCAGCTGGCGGCTTCAAACGTCCTCACGCCCGTGTTGATCGCGAAGCTCTTCGTGTCCACGATGATGCCCGCCAGCAGCGCTTCCGCATCGAACTTGCCGATGTCGCTCTTGTCCACCGCGTACTGCAACAGCTCCGTAACGAGCTCGCTCGCCGAAGACGCGTACGTCTCCATGTGCATGAGCGTGGGGTTGTCGACCGCGTCCTTCGACTTGCGGTGGTGGTCGATGACCGCGACTTTCGGAGCCTTCTCGAAGATCTCCGGACACTCCGTGATCTGCGGGATGTGCGTATCCACGAGGATGACGAGCGTGTCGCTCGTGACGAGCTGCAGCGCCTTCTCGCTGGAGATGAAGCTGTAGCTGCCCGCTTTCAGAGCTGCCCCGTAAATAACGTCTATGGCCTGGCCCACGTCGTTCAGGATGATGTCCGCCGGCTTTCCCGCGCTCTTGGCGAACGTGTACATGCCGATGGCAGAGCCGATGGAGTCCATGTCCGGCCGCGAGTGTCCCATGATGAGCACGCGGTCCGACGACTTGACGAGCTGCATGAGAACGTGCGCCACGATGCGTGCCCGCCCTTTGTTGCGCTTCTCCACCGATGGCAGGCTGCCGCCGAAGTACTCGATGTCGCCGCCGGCGCTCTTGATGACTGCCTGGTCGCCGCCTCTGCCGAGCGCCAGGTCCATGGCTTCCTCGGCCAGATCCTGCAGCTTGGAAAAGCTCTCGCTGCCCGCCCCGATGCCGATGGAGATGGACGTCGGGAAATCCGCCTGCGTCTCGACCTCGTGCATTTGGTTGATGATGGGGAACTGGCTGCGGCGCTGCTCCGCCAGACAGCGGTTCTCGAACTGGGCGAGATAGCGGTTGCTGCGCACCCGCGTAACGGCCGCGTCCATGTACTGCGTCCACGCGCGGATCTTTTTGTCGATCTCGGCGCTGATGCCGGACTGCTCTTCCGCCGGCGAACTGGCCAGCAGTTCGTCGTAGTTGTCGATGTTGATGAGCGCTATGCAGCTGGCGCTGTCCTCGCTGGCCTTTTTCAGCCGTTCGATCTCCGCCGCGGCGGCTTTGTCCGTAAGCGTGCCGTCCGCGTTGATCCCCGCGGCATCCATGTGCTCGCGGATCACGCTGGCGTTGTACTCCTCCAGCGCATCCTCCGAGGCGGTGCCGAGCAGTTTCGTGTGATAGATGCTGAGCGCGCCCACCAGAATGAGACAGACGATGCCCGCGTAGACGTTGAACCACAGAATGACCAGGCACAGGACGATCATGACGATCATGTCCACCCGGGTAAATCCGCGGATCAGGTTGTGCAGGAATTTGCTGTTCATGGGCCCTCCTTCCTACAGGGGCCATTCCACCGAATAAGACACTATAGTATATCATACTTTGGGCGGCTTGGGGAGACTTGCTTGCATTTGCGGCTTTGGCTTCCATTTATTATTTTTTCGTGCTATACTTGAAATGATATATATCAACAACCCCTGCTTGTACAATAAGGAGGACACCCATGGGCAAATATGTTATCAGAGAGACCAAGACCGGCTTCACGTTCCGTCTGAAGGCGGGCAACGGCGAGATCATCGGCACGTCCGAAGTTTACAAGGCTCTGGACAGCTGCAGGAACGGCATCGCCAGCGTCGCCAAGAACGCGCCCGTCGCCGAAATCGAAGACCAGACCAAGGAAGGTTTCGAGAAGGTCAAGAATCCCAAGTTCGAGATCTACACCGACAAGGCCGGCGAGACCAGATTCAGACTGAAGGCCGCCAACGGCGAGCCCATTCTCGCTTCCGAAGGCTACTCCAGCATGAGCGGCTGCAAGAACGGCATCGAAAGCGTCCGCAAGAACGCCGATTCCGAAGCGGTCATGGAAGAAGAATAACGAGACGATTGAAGGAGACACGAACGATGGATAAGTACGTATGCCCCTGCAGTTATGAATACGATCCGGCCGTAGGCGATCCCGACAACGGCATCGCTCCCGGCACCGCCTTCGAAGATCTGCCCGAAGATTGGGTCTGCCCCGTCTGCGGTCTGGGCAAGGACGCCTTCGAAAAGGCATAAGTTTTTCAGAATACGATTGAGACAGGGGGACGGTTCCTTGTCCCATTTTGGGACAAGGAACCGTCCCCCTGTCTCATTTTTATAGGATCACGCTGATGCGCGTGCCGATGTCTTTGCGGGAGACCACCTCGAAACGGCCGCCATGCCGGTCCACGATCCACTTCGCGATGGCGAGGCCCAGGCCCGAGCCGCCGCTCGCCCGCGCCCGCGAATCGTCCGCGCGGTAGAAGCGTTCAAACATGTGCGTCTGCGCTTCGCCGTCCATGCCGATACCCTCGTCCTCCACGGAAAACGCGGGCCGGCCGTCCTTTGTAAAGGCGCGCAGCCGGATCTCGGTGCCTTCGGGCGAATACTTCGCCGCGTTCTGCACGAGGATGCGCGCCGTCTGCTTCAGCAGGGAGGCGTCCCCCGTAGCGGTCACCGCGGGACCCTCGATCAGCTGGTAGCCGTGGGCTTCGTCGATCATGGCCGACTCCTCACAGACCTCCTTCACCATGGCGGACAGGCTGACGGGCGCCATCTCGACCGGCGTGCGGCCCGAATCGCCCCGCGCCAGGAATAGCAGCTGCTCCACGAGGTGCTGCATGCTGTCGCTCTCCGTCTTGATGGCCTGGATGGATTCCTCCAGGATGCTCTCGTCCTCCTTGCCCCAGCGGTCGAGCATGTCCGCGTAACCCTTGATGACCGCGATCGGCGTGCGCAGCTCGTGCGAGGCGTCCGACACGAAGCGGGCCTGCTGGCGGTAGGACTCCCGCATGCGCAGCACGAGCTTGTTTACCGCGCTCTCCAAGCCCTCCAGCTCCGCGTCGCCCGTCGAGATCGCCGCATCTTCCGCGGCGGGGCTCAGCTGGTCGATGGCGCTTTCGAGCTTGGCGAAGCGCTCGTCCAGGCTCACGTCGATGTTGCTTAAGTCCATGGCCGCCCGCGCCATCTCGTCCAGCGGCTTCAGGTGTTTCCTCACGCGCAGCGTCTCCACGAGCAGCCGCAGCAGGACGATCACGCCTTCGATCTTCAGCAGGATGTCGAAGCGCTGGCTGCGCATCACGTCCCAGCACGTCTCCAGGGCCTGCTGCCACCCTTCGGCGCTTCGGCCCACGAGGGAGACCTGCGGCCAGGCTTCGATGGCGACCACGACCAGATCCACGACGACGAACGCGAGCAGCAGAAAGAGCGCCGATCCCAGCGCGATGCGAAGCGCGATGGAACCCGTCTGGATGCGCCTGTCCCTTGTCTTGGACCGCTCTGCCCGGTTCGCTTTCTTCGACGTCCTACTCATTGCCCTCGCGGATGACGTATCCCACGCCCCGCACCGTCTGGATGAGGTTCACCCCGAATACGCTGTCGATCTTGCTGCGCAGGTAGCGCACGTAGACGTCGACGACGTTCGTCTCCCCCAGAAAATCGAACCCCCAGACCTTCTCCAGCAGGCTGTCGCGCGACAGCACGACGTTCTTGTTCTCCAGCAGCACCTGCAGCAGCGCGAACTCGCGGCTCGTCAGGTCGATGTCCGTTCCGCCGAACTTCACCTCGTGGCGAGGCACGGACAGGGTGAGCCCGCCGGCGGACAGGACTTCTTCGGCCGCCTTCGCGGATCCCCTGCGCCGCAGGGCCAGGCGGATGCGCGCCAGCAGCTCCTCGATGGCGAAGGGCTTCGTCACATAGTCGTCCGCGCCCATGTCCAGGCCCGATACCTTGTCCATGACCGCATCCCGCGCGGTGAGCACGATCACGGGCACGTCGGACGTCTTTCGCAGGCGCCGCAGCACCTCCAGTCCGTTGAGCTGCGGCAGCATGATGTCCAGCAGCACCAGGTCGAACCGGCCGCTCTCCGCCAGTTCCAGCCCCGTGCGGCCGTCCTCCGCTTTTTCACAGCGGTACCCCTCGTGCGCCAGCTCCAGCTCGATGAACCGCGCGATCTTCGCCTCGTCTTCCACGATCAGTATGTTGCTTGCCATAAGCCTTCTCCTATGGCGAAGCCGCCCTGGAAAGTCCGGGGCGGTCGCCTTGTTTTTTTATGTCGCCTTCGGAAACCTGTCTGCGGTCACCCTTGCGGCTTTCGTGTGAAACCCCTTTTGCTGCAAACCCTGCCGGGCCTTACTGCTGGTCAGGACCTTCGCCGTTCTTCTGCTCCCCTTTGCTGAAGAACTCGTCCTTGACGCGCTGGCCGGCGTCATACATGGACTGGGACGCCCTGTCCATGGTGTCGTTCACGGATGCCTTGCCGAAATCGCGGCCTTCGAAGTGGAAGGAGCAGCCGAAGACCATCATGACGGCGGCGGTGATCAGCGTGGCCCAGAACCACAGGATGAGCAGGATCAGCAGCACCCACACGGGCACGCGCAGGACCTGGTTGCCGCTGCGGCTGAAGATGGTCATGCGGTTCTCCGTCAGGACTTCCTTCGCCTTCGCGAAGAACCCCTTGACCGCGCCGCCGGTCTTTCTGCCGTAGTAACGGGCGTCGTCCCCCAGCCGTCCGTTGCCGTAACCGGTATTGCCGTTTCCGGGGCCGAATCCCTCGGGGCGGATGCTCTCGGCATCTTCGGAACGGATCACCTCGGGTTCTACGTAGGTGCCGGCCTTGGGCGCCTGCTGGGCGCTTCCCGCGCTGAACGAGGCGCTGCTCGCCTTGGCCTTGCCTTCGCTCTCCAGGAGGACGATGGCGTCGAGCACGTTCCATTCGCTCTTTTCGAGCGCTTCCTTCGCTTCCGCATAGCTGCAGCCAGCCTTGGCTACGAGCTGTTCTACCTTTTCCAGTCTGTCCATTTCGTAAGTATCCATGTTTATTCCTCCTCACAGGTCTTGTCTGTTCTCGGCTATGTCAGCCCCTTTTGATGGTCCCATCATACAGGACGAAAATGAAAGACCCATAGGAGGAAAATTAGAAAACGATTAAAAATTCTGAGTCAGGGGACGTTTCCGCTGACTCACGTTCCGGCCCCAGAGTCAGCGGAAACGTCCCCTGACTCACGTTCAAATCCCAGGCAGATCGCTCCCGCCGGGCAGGCGTCCCGGCACTTGCCGCAGCGGATGCACTCGCCGTCGTCCTTCCCCGCCGTGACCCGCACAGCCATGGGACAGACCGCCTCGCACCGCCCGCAGCCGATGCATGCGGACTCGTTCAGCTTCAGCTGGTAAAGCGAAAAGCGGGAAAACAGGCTGTAAAACGCGCCGAGCGGGCAGAAATAGCGGCAGAAGAAGCGCGGGATGAACACGCTTCCGAGGACAACGGCCAGCAGCACGAAGGCCTTCCAGCCCAGCAGCGCGCCCGCAAGGGACCGCAGCCTTCCGTCCGCCAGAAGCAGCGGCAGCCCACCCTCGAGCGTTCCCGCCGGACAGAAAAACTTGCAGAAGTATGGGGAAGCCGCCCCGCCCGCAGCGCTCACCAGGGCCGGAAGGACCAGCACGCCCGCCAGCATGGCGTATTTGATGAACCTTGCCGGCCGGTCGATCTTTTCCGGCACCTTCCGGCGCTTTACGGGGATCTTTGCGAGCAGGTCCTGCACAAAGCCGAACGGGCACACGAAGCCGCAGAGCAGGCGCCCGAAGACGAGTCCGAAGAGCATGAGGAAACCAAGCACGTAAAAGGACACGGACTTTGACCGCCCGCCCGCGACTGCCTGCAGGCTGCCGATGGGACACGCGCCCAGCGCGCCCGGGCAGGAATAGCAGTTCAGTACGGGCACGCAGACGCCTTTGGAAGCGCCCGTAAAGATCCTTCCCTTCGCAAAGCCTGCCGCATAGCCGTTCAGCAGCGCGGCAAAGCCAGCCTGCAGGGCGAGGCGGACGCGGCCGGACTTCTTCGGATCCCGCGGACCAAAGCGCCCTACCCGATCCCGATGCATTCCAGGCATATCCTCACCGCCTTCTGCAGCACGTCCGCGAATTCGCCGCGCCATAGCCCTATGGCAAGAAAAGCCGCGCCTGCCGCAAACACGGCCAGGCGCAGCGCGTTTTTCCTCTTTTTCGTAAGCTTTCCGCCAGCCATCCGCTACTCCAGTTCGGGCTTTCCCAGGATGCGCAGCGCCGCGTTGAAGTACTCGTCGTACATGGCCGCAAAATCCTGGGGGCTGCCGATCATCAGGTCGGTCAGCAGCGTGCCGTCTTCCGCGACGAAGATCGTCGTGGGCACGTACTGCAGCTGCTGCAGCAGGGCCTCGAAGTCTCCGTCCGCGCTCACCAGAGTGACCCCCTCATAGCCCGCGTCCTTCAGCAGCGCCTCGGCGCTCTCCGCGGCGGTCTCCCCGTCGATGCAGTACGTGATGAGCTGCACGCGGTCCCCCAGCGTCTTTTCATAGGCGGCCAGGTCCGGCATCTCACCCACGCAGGGCGGACACCAGGTGGCCCAGATGTTGATGGCGGTCACGTCGAAGCCGCCGAAGACCTCGGCGCTGTCCAGCGTAAGCCCATCCATCGTCTTCGCGGAAAAGCTCTTCGGGCTGACGAATTCGTCCGTCGGCGCAAGCTCCTCGCCCTCGGTGTTCAGCTCGATCCCGGCGCTTTCCTCCGGCGCGTTTTCCGCGGGAAGGCCCGCGTCCTGCTGTGAAGCCGTGCAACCGGCCAGACTTCCCGCTGCCAGCAGCAGCGCCAGCAGCAGAGCCAGCAATCTCGTATCGTTCGTTCTCTTCATGATATCATTCCTCCGGCAGTCCCTGATTGCGGCGGTAGCGCCTGTCGCCGATGGCCTGGGTCATGCGCAGCAGCCAGTGCGAGGCGAAGATGGCCTTCGCTTCGGAAAAGCTGCTCAGATAGGCCGCAGCCAGCTGGGCATCCTGCGCCTTCAGTTCTTCGTAGCGCGCGCGGGCGGCGCGGACCTCCTCGTCCCAGCCCTTCTCGATGCGCTCGATCTCGGGCGCGAGGATGCCGCGCGCGAAACCGTAATCCAGCTCGGTCTGCCAGATCAGGTTCTGCGCGTTCCAGTAGGCCGCGTCCGGGCGGTACTGAAACTCCTCGGCAGGCGGGTCGAAGTGCGTGGCGTCGGCTTCGTCCGCGGTCATCCAGGCATAGCCGGGCAGCGCCTTCAGCTGTCCGAGGAAAATGGGCACGTAGGGGTTCGTGCAGGGCTTGCGCCAGGTGCGGTACATGCAGCAGGCCGCCGGATCGTCCGCGAAGTCGAACACGGTGCTCTCCACCGTGCTGCCGCAGCAGATCGTGTACGGGTCGTCGAGGGTCTGGTGCGGGTCACAGGGGTAGGTGACCCCGCCATTCGCGTCCGCCCTGGCCAGCGAATCCTCCCTTCCCTCGTAGTGCGTGCGCAGCAGCGCCTTGCAATCGTCTATCGTGTATTTGCGATGCGCCTTGAAACTGAAGGGCCGCACGCAGCCGGCAGCCTCGCTCGCCAGCCACTCGGTCTCAAAGCCGAGGATGGGCCAGGCGTTGCGCGTGCGCATCGTGTTGTACGGCCGCTCGCCCTCGGTCTGGTAGGCCGCCGCGAAGTCGAAGTCGCTGTAATCGCCGGGAACGGCCGGCCTGTACCAGCCGTTTTCGATGGCGTTCTCCACGATCCCGGGCGTGTAATAGAAATTCTCTTTGTCGGAGGACTCGAGCGCGTGGATCGTGTAGTGATTGGGCATGAAGTACACGTGGTCGTCCGGGATGCGCTTGGCCACGAGGTATTTGCCGCGGGTCAGCTGCACCGCCCAGCACTCGTCCTTGTCCGCGATCTGATAGCAGCGCCCGGAGAAATAGCCGTACTTCTCCACCAGTTCGATGATGATGTCGAGCCCTTCCCGCGCGGAATGCGCCCGCTCGCCCAAAAGCCGCCGCACGCCGTAACCCAGGCCCTGCGATGCCAGGAAGGCCTCCCGCTCCTCGTCCGTCTTCCCGGGCGCCTTCCCGGGATTGCAGGAATTCGTGACGATGGCCACGCCGCACTCGTTGAAGAAGCAGTCGCCGAAGCTGATGCCGCCGGGCCGCCTCACCTCGCTCCAGTAAAACGCGAGCGTCGCGGCTGCCTGGGGGATCCTCACGTCCGGCCGATCGCCGAAACTGACGGTCTCGCCCGGCTCGTGCCTTTTGCGCGGAACGCTGTGAACCTGCACGAGGCTGATATCGTCGTCCTCGTTGTGACCCACCAGCACGCGCCCCGTGGCGCTGGCCGCCTTGCCGATGACGACCGTGCTGCATCCGCCTTCATATCTCATATGCTGCCTCCTTTTTACGCTTTGAGTTACTGCCATTATATCATAAAAGCGCCTGCAGGGGTGGATCGCGCTGCGCGGCCGTCTCTTCGGAAGAGGCCGCGGTGATGCGGCCTGTTCTTTTGGAAACACTACGGCGCTTGAGAGCCCGGTTCCGGCGGTCAGCCTGGGTCACATAAAAATGTGACCCAACCGGCCAAAGACCGGGTTGGGTCACACAAAATGCCCTTTGGATGTGGCCCGCACCGCGTAAAAGCCGGATGGGTCACATGGTCCTGTGCCCCATGGAGCACAATAGCACATCGGGTCACAGGGGGCAGAGTGGTACAAGGCACTTTTGCAAACTTAGGAACCACCGCTCCATGTCTCAAAGTGGGACAAGGAACCGTCCCCATGTCTCAGTTTAGTCAGTTGCTCCAGTCGGGGCACAGTGGTTTTCCGCCGGCGTCCACGAGGAACAGGCTGTATTCGGCTCCGCTGCCGCCCATGGTAAGCGTGCCGCTGTCCGCGCCGCCGCCGAGGATCTGCAGGTCCGTCAGGCGACCGTCTTCGTAGCGGGCGGCGATCAGGAAGCTGCCGTCCGGCGCGTTCACGGCGCTGTAAGTCAGTTCATCTCCGTTCGCGCTGCCGCTGAGGCGCACGGTCGGATCAGGCAGCTGCGGAATGTCGCGGAACTCGGTAACGCCGCAGCGCCCGCACATGCGCTTCTCGCTGCCCGCCTCGTAGATGCTCGCCGGGTAGACTTCGATCCATTCGCTCCAGTTGTGGCCGAGCGCGGCTGTCTCTTCGTCCTTATACTTGTCCCCGCAGCGGCTGCAGGTATGCGTGGTGTAGCCACCCTCCGTGCAGGTCGGCGCGGTCACCGCCGCGGTGTACGCGTGACCCAGCGCGGGGATGGACGCGGCGCTCAGCTCGATCTCCTCCGAGCCCGCCGCGTCGCTGAAGTGCTTGCCGCAGCCCGAGCAGGTCCAATAGGCGCTGTTTCCCGCCTCGGTGCAGGTCGGGTCCACAGCCTCGGTCTTCTTCAGAATATGCACGTGGCTGAGTTTGGGGATGGAGCGCGTTTCGGCCTCGCCACAGCGGCTGCACGTACGGCTCTCGCTGCCTTCCGAGGTTTCCGTCGCCGGCGTCACCACCGTCCAGTCGCCCCAGGTATGGCCGAGCGGGTCGATCGGCTCCGTCTGCGTACTGAGCGCCTTATTGCAGACCGTGCAGCGGATGACCCGCTCGAAGGATCCGAAGGCGGTGCACGTCGCGGCG
>JAIKZT010000008.1 GCA_024682015.1 Clostridia bacterium | reverse complement strand
GCTCTGGATCGTGGAAAAGCGCTTGCCGCCCGCATGCAGCAGGCAGGGCGTGGGCAGGTGCCAGCCCTTCACGACGGAGACCCGCACGGTCGCCTTGCCCGCGGATTCCAGGCCGCAGATCATGGACTCGCCATCGCCCATCAGCGCGTGCATGTCGCCCATGGACAGCAGCGCGCCGGGCACGTTCACGGGCAGGTAGAGCGTTGACCCTTTCACGATCTTGTTGCAATCCATGTTGCCGCCGTGGTCGCCGGGAAGTTCCGTGGACCAGCGGCCGGGCGTCTCGTTCTCCCACACGCCGGGCAGGCTGCCGGGAACGGGCGCCGTCCCGATGACCCCAATCATCGTGTCGATGGCAAATTCCAGTTTATCGTTGAATTTCACGGTGTCTCCGGACACGTCGAACTCGCGCACCACGCGCTCCTTCACGCCAGGGCGCTGATAGAACGCGCCGCCCACGACGGACTGGCGCATGTAGCCCTTGCCGTTCAGTTTAATGTCCAGGATCTCCACCTTCAGGACATCGCCGGGCTCGGCGCCGTTCACGTACAGCGGGCCGGTGGCCGGGTTGTCGATGGTCTTCTCTTCCTCATCGACGCTACCGTCCGCGTGCAGGCGGTCGTCGTAGCAGTTGCGGCAGTCAAATTCTATCGTCTCGCCGCTGTCGCAGAACAGGACCGGTTTATTGTCGGGGCTGTGGTCGCCCGTTACGAATTCTCTCGAGATCTTCAGCATGGGTGGTTCCTCCTTTTCGCTACTTTCAGTATAACACAGGCGGCCCCATTATGCACGGCAGGCCGATCTCCTTGCCGGACAAGCATATTTATTCATCGTTGCATAATTATGCGGCTTGTGATATAGTAGGGTCACCGAAGAAATGAAAGGAGAACCACCCATGATCCATAAGAGAATCGACCTTCTCGGCGCCAAGATCGACCAGGGCGCGTCCAAGCGCGGCGTCTGCATCGGCCCCGAGGCCATCCGCTTCGCCGGCATCTGCGCGGGCATCGAAAAGCTCGGCTACACCCTCAACGACAAGGGCAACCTCGTGCAGCTGTCCGCCGGCGCTACGAGCGAGAAGCTGCGCAACTACGAGCAGGTGAACGACATGAACCGCCGCATCTACGAAAGCACGATGCAGAGCCTTTCGGAAGGGGCCTTCCCCATCCTGCTCGGCGGTGACCATTCCGCCGCGGCCGGCAGCGTCTCCGCCGTCGCGAAAGCACATAACGGCAACATCGGCATCATCTGGGTGGACGCCCACGGCGACTGGAACAACGACGAATCCAGCGAGACCGGCAACATGCACGGCATGCCCTTCTCCGCCCTGTGCGGCTGGGGCCCGGACTGCATGGTGGATTTCGGCCAGGGTCCGGCTTTCGTTGACCCGAAGAAATGCGTCCAGATCGCCGGCCGCGATATCGACATGGAGGAGAGAAAGCGCATGAAGGCTGCCGGCGTTACGGTCTTTTCGATCGACGCCATCGACCGCCTCGGCATGCAGGAAGTCGTCCGCCGCGCGATCGCCATCGCCAGCGAAGGCACGGACGGCATCCACGTTTCCTACGACATCGACAGCGTCTCGCCGGAATTCGCGCCCGGCACCGGCACCATCGTGCACGACGGCCTGACCGCCAGAGAAGCGTTTTTATGCATGGAAATGTTCGCGGAGTGCGACCGCCTGCTGGGGCTCGACATGGTGGAGGTCAATCCCATCCTGGATGAACGCAACCGCACGGCCACACTGGCCAGCGAGCTCGTGCTGTCCTGCCTGGGGAAGACGGTCTTTTAAGCGGGGATGCTCCCTCCGACAGGCTCAGGGAACGTCGGTCATCCGTGTCGCACGCTCGCTGAGCCTGTCGGAGCAAAATCGGGATTGCGCCCCCTGGCGGCCTTATGGTGAGCCGGGTATCCAGTGCAGGCAAAAATGGGACAGAGAACCGTCCCCGTGTCTCACTAATGAAATCAAAAGGGATCTGCCAAAGCTTTTTCATCAGGGCTTTCAGCAGATCCTTTTTTTCTGTAGTATTTGGCCTTCTGGACGGCTTATTCGTCCAGCAGTTCAGCCGCCCGGCTCGCGGGCACGACCTCAATGCCGTTCGCCTTCAGAAGTTTGACGGTCACGCCGTCGCCCTCGACCAGGCCGCCGTCAAATTTGCCGTTGTGGATGACGCCGCAGCCGCAGGACGGGCTTCTGTCCTGCATGATCGCGAGCCGGATCGCATGGCCTTTGGCAATGCTGAGGGTCACGTCCGCGCCGTAATCGTATTCGTACGTGACGTCCCGGCCGCTCTTCGTCAGGACCCTTCCCAGGAAGATCTCGGAGGGTTCCCGCGGGGTCTCCAGGCCGCCCAGTTCCTCCGGGCACACCCCGATGAGGTCGTAGCGGTCATCCAGCTCGTCCAGCCGGTCCATTTTCTTGCAGCTGCCGTCGTAGCGGCACGGAATGCCCAGAAGGCAGTTGGAGATCAGTATCTTTTTCTTGCGCATAAATTCGTCCTTTCATGATGTGGGACAAGGAACCGTCCCCGTGTCTCAGTCCGCGCGGTATTCGCAGTTGCCGCGGATGTACGTGCGCTGCACTTCCATATTTACGAGCGCGTCCGGGCAGACTTCGAAGATATCCTCATCGAGCACAACGAAATCCGCAGATTTGCCGGCCTTGATGCTGCCGGCCCGGTCCTCCCGAAACGCCGCAAAGGCAGCCTGCGTCGTAAACAGCGACAGCGCCTGCTCGACCGTCAGGTCCTGCTCGGGCTGCCAGCCGCCGGCCGGGTTCAGATCGTTGCCCTGGCGGGTCACCGCGCAGTTGATGTTCTGCAGGATTTTGTCGTGCTCGACGAGGACATCTTCGAAGTCTGTCCGGACGCGCTCGTGAACATGGAAGTGCAGCGCACCTACATCCGCGGCAACTGCGAATACCGCGCGGACTGAGACAGGGGGACGCGAGGCATCGGGACGGCGGCGCGCTGAGCCTGCCAGAGCGTTCCTTGTCCCACATCATGAAAGGACGAATTTATGCG
>JAIKZT010000317.1 GCA_024682015.1 Clostridia bacterium | reverse complement strand
CCGGGCGACGATGGAGGCGATCTCCTCGTCCGTTACCGTATCGCGCACGAGGCTGCTGCCCCGGCCTGCCTCGATGGCCTCGTTGGCTTCGGCGAGTCTCTTCTCCAGGCGCGGCAGTTCGCTGTACTGCAGCCGGCTGGCCGTCTCGTAGTCCGCCTGCAGCTGGGCCGCCTCGATGCGCCCGTTGACCCGCTCAATGTCCTCCTTGATCCTCTTCACGTCCTCGGCCGCGCGCTTGTCGCGCTCCCAGACCGCCTTCTTTTCGACGAACTTCGCCTGCAGATCCTTCAGCTCCTCCTGGAGCTTGCCCAGGCGTTCCTTCGACAGGTTGTCCTTTTCCTTCTTCAGCGCCGTCTCCTCGATCTGCAGCTGCATGATCTTGCGGCGCTGCGCGTCCAGTTCCTCGGGCATGGAATCCATCTCCGTGCGGATGGAAGCGCAGGCCTCATCCACGAGGTCGATGGCCTTGTCCGGCAGGAATCTGTCCGAAATGTAGCGGTTCGACAGCGTGGCCGCCGCCACGAGGGCGTTGTCGTGGATCTGCACGCCGTGGTAGATCTCGTAGCGCTCCTTCAGGCCCCTCAGGATGGAGATCGTGTCTTCCACGGTCGGTTCATCCACCATGACGGGCTGGAAACGCCTCTCCAGCGCGGCGTCGGTCTCGATGTACTTGCGGTATTCGTCGAGCGTCGTGGCGCCGATGCAGTGGAGTTCGCCCCTCGCCAGCATGGGCTTCAGCAGGTTGCCCGCGTCCATGGAGCCTTCGGTCTTGCCCGCGCCGACGATGGTGTGCAACTCATCGATGAAGAGGATGATCTTGCCTTCGCTCTCCTTCACCTGGTTCAGCACGCCCTTCAGGCGCTCCTCAAATTCGCCCCGGTACATGGCACCCGCGATGAGCGCGCCCATGTCCAGCGACACGACGGTCTTCTGCTTTAAGCCTTCGGGCACGTCGCCCCGCATGATGCGCTGCGCGAGCCCCTCCGCAATGGCGGTCTTGCCCACGCCCGGCTCGCCGATCAGCACCGGGTTGTTCTTCGTCTTTCTGCTTAAGATCCGTATGACGTTGCGGATCTCCTCGTCCCGGCCGATGACCGGGTCCATCTTCTGTTCCTTTGCCCGCGCCACCAGATCCTGGCCGTACTTTTCGAGCGGCGTGCGGTTGTCCTGGTCCTGCGGATTCATCTGCATTTGCATCTATCTTTTCCCCCTTGATTTTTCGCGTATTTGGCGGGCTCACCCGGGGGTGACCCCGCCATCGTCCTTATCATACCACGGTCGTTAGCACTCGTCAAGAGAGAGTGCTAACAAAATTTAAAAACGCGGAATGCAGGGCATCTTCCCGTCGCGTTGGGGGTTCACAAAGAGCCTTCAAACTGGTATAATTCATCTGTTTTACTGCTTATAAATCCCCAAAAACGAACCAAGGAGAGATCAATGAACAAAAACCTGGAGAAGGTCACCCGGATCGTCGAAAGCTACGACTGCGAGCCAGCAAACCTGATCGCGATCATGCAGGAGATCCAGACGGCCTTCAATTACCTCAGCGAAGAGGCGCTCGTCCTCGTCGCCGACATGCTGGAGATCCCCATCTCCCGCGTCTACAGCGTCGCGACTTTCTACGAAAACTTTTCGCTGGAAGCCAAAGGCGAGCACATCATCAAGGTCTGCACGGGTACGGCCTGCCACGTGCGCAAGTCCGAGCCGATCTACAACGCGCTGCGGGAGGACCTTGGCCTTACCGGAAAGAAGAAGACCAGCGCCGACGGGAAATTCACCCTCGAGACGGTCGCCTGCCTGGGCGCCTGCGGCCTCGCGCCGGTCATGACCATAGACGGCGAAGTCCATTCCAAGATGACCCCGGACGCGGCGATCGCGCTCGTGGACGAGATCCGCAGGAAGGAGGCCTAAGCCATGCCCAGAACGATGCAAAGCAAGAAGTTTACGAGAGAATCGTTCCACGTCTATCAGGCGAAGGCGAAGAACGCCCTGCGCAGCAGCGAGACCGTCACGTCCGTGCTGCTGTGCGCCGGCACCGGCTGCATCGCCGGCGGCGCCCTGAAGATCAAGGAAGAGCTCGAAAAGGAATGCAAGAAGAGAAAACTGCAGGTCTACATCGGCCTGAAGCACGACTCCGACGAGGAGAAGTCCCTGCACCTGAAGATGAGCGGCTGCCACGGCTTCTGCGAAATGGGCCCGCTGCTCCACATCGAGCCCGCCGGCATCCTCTACTGCCACGTAAAGCCCGAGGACGTGAAGGAGATCATCGACACGACCATCGTGAAGGGCGAGGTCATCGACCGCCTCGTCTACCACATGGACGGCGTGGCCTACCCCCGGCAGGAGGACATCCCCTTCTATAAGAAACAGCACCGCGTCGTGCTGGAGAACTGCGGCAGAAACGATGCCGAGAGCATCGAGGAGTACATCGCCCGCGACGGTTACGCCGCGTTCGAGAAGGCGCTCTTCGACATGACGGACGAGCAGATCTGCAAGACCATTACCGACTCCGGCCTTCGCGGCAGAGGCGGCGGCGGTTTCCCCGCCGGCACGAAGTGGGACGGCGCCAGAAAGCAGAAGGCTGACAAGAAGTACATCGTCTGCAACGGCGACGAGGGCGACCCCGGCGCGTTCATGGACCGCTCCGTCATGGAGGGCAATCCCCACAGCATCCTCGAAGGCATGATGATCGCCGGCCTCGCGGCGGGTTCCGACGAAGGCTACATCTACGTGCGTGCCGAGTATCCGCTGGCGGTGAGCCGGCTCAAGACCGCCATCGAAAAGGCGGAAGAAGTCGGCCTGCTGGGCGAGCGCATCCTCGGCTCCGATTTCAACTTCCGCATCCACGTGAACAAGGGCGCCGGCGCGTTCGTCTGCGGCGAGGGCTCCGCGCTGACCGCCTCCATCGAAGGCAATCGCGGCATGCCGCGGGTCAAGCCGCCGCGGACCATCGAAAAAGGCCTGTGGGAGCAGCCGACCGTCCTGAACAACGTCGAGACGTTCGCGAACGTGCCGCTCATCATCTACCGCGGCGTCGACTGGTACAGAAGCATCGGCACACCGACGAGCCCCGGCACGAAGGCGTTCGCCCTCACCGGCAACGTCGTGAACACCGGCCTCATCGAGGTGCCCATGGGCACCACCATCCGCGAAGTCGTGTTCGACATCGGCGGCGGCATCCCGAACGGCAAGAAGTTCAAGGCCGTGCAGATCGGCGGACCGTCCGGCGGCGCGACGACGGCAGCTCCCGAGCATCTGGACCTGCCCCTGGACTTCGACTCCCTGAAGAAGATCGGCGCCATGATCGGCTCCGGCGGCCTCGTCGTCATGGACGAAGACACCTGCATGGTGGAGGTCGCGCGCTTCTTCATGAACTTCACCCAGAACGAATCCTGCGGCAAGTGCGTTCCCTGCCGGGAGGGCACGAAGCGCATGCTGGAGATCCTCACCCGCATCGTGAACAACGAGGGCACGCTCGAGGACCTCGACCTGCTGGAAGAGCTGGCCGACACCATCCAGAACACCGCCCTGTGCGGCCTGGGCCAGAGCGCGTGCAAGCCGGTGCTGTCCACGCTCAAGTACTTCCGCGAGGAGTACCTGCACCACGTGGTGGATCACCACTGCCCGATCTGCAACAAGGAAAAGCCGCATCCGGTCATCACCGACGCCTGCAAGGGCTGCGGCAAGTGCAAGAGAAACTGCCCGATGGAAGCGATCAGCGGGTCCGCGAAGCAAAAGCACGTGATCGATCCCGAAAAGTGCATCAACTGCGGCGCCTGCATCCAGGGCTGCCCGTTCAAGGCGATCGAGCCTGCAGGAAAGGAGGCGTAGCAAATGGCGAAAGGAACTATGTACATCGACGGCCAGAGAGTCGAATTCGACGGCGAAAAGAACGTGCTGGCGGTCATCCGCAAGGCCGGCATCGACATGCCCACCTTCTGCTACAACTCGGAACTGTCCACCTACGGCGCCTGCCGCATGTGCGTCGTCGAGGATGAGCGCGGCAAGATCGAGGCGTCCTGCTCCATGGAGCCTCGCAACGGCCTGAAGATCCGCACGAACACGTCCAAGCTCTTAAAGCACCGCCGGATGATCCTGGAGCTCATCCTCGCTTCCCACGACCGCGACTGCACGATCTGCGAGAAGACCGAGAGCTGCCAGCTGCAGGAGCTCGCGCTGCGCTTCGGCATCCGCAAGGTGCGCTTCGAGAACACGCGGGCCCGGCTCGAGAAGGACGAATCGTCCCTCTGCATCGGCCGTGACCCGAACAAGTGCGTCCTCTGCGGCGACTGCGTGCGCATGTGCAGCGAGGTCCAGGGCGTGGGCGTCATCAACTTCGCCCACAGAGGCTCCGAACTGCAGGTGATGCCCGCGTTCGACCGCAAGCTCGCGGATACGAACTGCGTCGGCTGCGGCCAGTGCGCGGCGATCTGCCCGACGGGCGCGCTGCACATCAACAACCAGATCGGCGACGCCTGGAGAGCCCTGCACGACCCGAAGAAGCGCGTGGTCATCCAGATCGCGCCCTCCGTGCGCGTGGGCGTGGGCGAGGCCTTCGGCCTGCCCCGCACCGAAAACTGCATGAACAAGCTCGTGGCCGCTCTGCGCATGATGGGCGCCGACGAGATCTACGATACGAACGTGGGCGCGGACATGACCGTCATGGAGGAGTCCAAGGAATTCCTCGAACGCCTGAAGAAGGGCGGCCCGTTCCCCATGTTCACGAGCTGCTGCCCCGCGTGGGTCAAGCACGTGGAAAACGAGATGCCGCAGTATCTG
Source organism: Clostridia bacterium (assembly GCA_024682015.1). Classification (GTDB taxonomy): domain Bacteria; phylum Bacillota; class Clostridia; order Peptostreptococcales; family Anaerovoracaceae; genus RUG11894. The sequence goes on along the minus strand of JAIKZT010000317.1, from coordinate 3,210 downwards.
CGCAACATCTCCACCTGCAAGTCGCCCATGCAGATGTTCGCGGCGCTGCTGATGGATCAGTGCGCGCGCAAGGACAAAGAAGACGGCAAGAAGACGTATCACATCGCCATCATGCCGTGCACGGCCAAGAAGATGGAGGCCGCGCGTCCCGAATTCAGAAGGGGCGGCGAGCCCGACGTCGACCTGGTGCTGACGAGCCGGGAAGTCATCATGATGATCAAGGAGATGGGCATCCAGTTCGCGGAGCTCGAGGGCGAGTCCCCCGACATGCCCTACGGCATCGCCTCCGGCGCCGGCGCCATCTTCGGCACCACCGGCGGCGTAGCGGAAGCGGTCGTGCGCCGCATCCTGCCCGACAAGTCCAAGGATACGCTGAAGATGCTCTCCTACAGCGGCCTGCACGGAACGGAGGAGATCCGTTCGGTCACGCTGCCCTACGGCGAGCGCGATCTGCACGTGGCTATCGTCCACGGCCTGGGCAACGCGCGGAAACTCATCACCGAGATCGAGGAAGGCCGCGCCTACTACGACCTGATCGAGGTCATGACCTGCCGCGGCGGCTGCGTCGGCGGCGCCGGCCAGCCCACCGTCACCATGGCGCAGAAGCGCGAGCGCGCCGCAGGCCTGTACGAGACGGACCGCGGCTCGATGATCAAGTCCTCCGAGCAGAACCCCGTCATCACCATGATGTACGAGGGGCCGCTGAAGGGCCGCACGCACGAGATGCTGCACGTGCACTACGAAATGCCGAAAAAACCGGCGAAATAGCGCATAGGGCTTCAAAAGCCTTCTGAACCAAACGAAAAACGCCTCACTTCCGGCCGGTCCGGCCAGGAAATGAGGCGTTTGTTTTTGTTTCTATGCGGGGAGCTCCTCTATTCGCCGAAGTCGTCGAACTTGATGAACTTCTTGCCCGAGGGCGGCGTGTCGAACGCTTCCTGCCACTTTTCGACGGGCACTTCCATCGTGACGGCCTTCTCCGGGCAGATCTTGCCGGAGGCGAACAGATCCATGGCCTTCTGCCAGGAGCTGGGCTTCTGGCTGCGGGAACCGAGGATGGAGATCTCGTTCTGGACGACCTTCTCCCAGGGCATGGGGATGGAATCGCCGCGGAACAGGCCCATCTGGATGATGCGGCCGCCCTTGTGCAGCACGTCGAACGCCTTCTGGAACGCGGGCAGCGCGCCGGAGCACTCGAACGCGGCATCCGCGCCGCCGTCCGTCATGCCCATCACGACGTCCACGAGGTTTTCCTTCAGCTGGTCCACGCAACGCTGCACGCCCATTTCCTTGGCGATGGCGAAGCGCGGCTCGTCGATGGTGAGCCCGGCCAGCACGACGGTCGCGCCGACCGCGACGGCTACCTGGGCGACCATCAGGCCGATGGCGCCGGCGCCGAAGACGACGACGGTCTCGCCCGCCTGCACGTTGCCGATCTCCATGACGGAGTGGGTGGCGCAGGCCAGCGGTTCTGAAATGGCTGCGCTGCGTAGCGTTACGTTATCCGGCAGCTTCCAGACGCGGTCCGCCTGCATGGTCATGTATTCCTCGAAGGCGCCGTCCTTGTTCGTGCCGATGCCGATGCGGTGCCCGCAGAGGTTGTAGTCCTTCTTCTTGCAGTACCGGCAGGTGCCGCAGGGCTTGTAGGTCGATTCGCAGGTGACCCGGTCTCCGACCTTGAATTGGGTCACCCCTTCGCCGACCGCCGTGATGACGCCGGACAGCTCGTGGCCGAGCACGACGGGGAACTTCGTGCGCGAATACTCGCCCTTATAGGCGTGCAGGTCCGTGCCGCAGATGCCCGCGTAGGCCACCTTGATGAGCACGTCGCCGGGTTCGCACTGGGGGATCTCCACCTCCTGCACCTCCATGGTGCCGGGAGCAACTAGTTTCAATGCTTTCATCTTATCTCCTCGCCGGCCCAACCGAACCGGCGTCCTTTCCTAACTATATTATTGTAGCACAAAACGGGGGGATAAGGGTATAATCAAAGAAAAACGGATGAAGAGACCATCAGGAGGATGCCGATGAACGATATGCAGCAATCAACGCGCTCCGCGGCCGACCGCGGCCACGTAAACGCAGACGGACCCGCGAAGGCGCCGCAATACGTGCTGTTGCCGGGTGACCCGAACAGGGTCGTCGCCATGGCCGACCAGTGGGACGGAGGCGGGCAGGGGCCCGAAGGCTTCGCCGGGTCACCCGAGGTCTGGACCTTGGCACGGCAGGCGAAATGCGCCGCGGGAAGCTATAAGGGCGCGCCCATAGGCGCCTGGTCCACCGGCATCGGCGGGCCGTCCGCGGAAGTCGTGCTCGAGGAGGTGCTGGATAAGGGCGCGGACACGCTGATCCGCGTGGGGACGACCGGGACGATCCGGGAGGAGGTCCGGCCCGGCGACATCATCATCAACGACGCCCACGTCCGTCTGGACGGCACGTCGAACCTCTACGTGCCCGAGGCGTTTCCCGCGGCCAATTCCTACGAGGTGACGATGGCCCTCGTGCAGGCCTGCGAGACGCTGGGCCTGCGCTACCACGTGGGCACCGGCTGCACCTGCGGGAGCTTCTTTACGGGTCAGTGCCGCCCGGCGTTCGGCGGTTTTCGGCCATCGCACATAGACGATGCGCTTTCGGATCTCAAGGCCGCCGGCGTGCTGAACTTCGAGATGGAGGGCGCGGCACTCTCCACGCTCTGCCGGCTGTACGGAAAGCGTTTCGGCATGTGCGCCGTCGTAGTGGCGCAGCGCTGCACCGGGGAATGGAACGAAGACCCCGACGCGGAACGGGCAGCCTGTCTGGCGGGGGCCGAGGCCGTGCGCATCCTGAGCGGGTGGGACGCGGCGAAAGCGGCGGCGGGCAAGCCCTACTATTTCCCGGGACTGTAAGCGAAGGAGGCAAACCCCATGTCCATGAACAGACTCAGAAGTTTATACGCGGCGGGCAGGCCCGCCATCGACACATTCTTCAACGCGGGCAACGCGGCGATGATGGAATGTCTGGGGTTCACCGGCCTGGACTTCGCGATCTTCACGGAGGCGTATAAGAGGGAAGTGTCGGCCATCCGGGATGGGCTGACGCGATGAATGCAGATATAAAATAATAACATCCATGCAAGAGGCTTGCCGCGCGAGCCTCTTTTGCGTGTTTACAAAATGCAACGACTGTTTCAATATTGAAACACATTCTCGCCAAGGCGAGTTAGTAATAGGT